>JADGNH010000065.1 GCA_017883605.1 Methanobacteriaceae archaeon | reverse complement strand
ACAGGAATGGAACAAAAAAGATTATTCTGAAGAAGTTCAAAAACTTTGAAGATGCCCATAAGGAAATGGAATATCTCAGAAATCTCCTTTTACCCCAAATTGCACAATCTGAAAACCATTGACAGAATACAAGCAGATTAAGAATTACGAACATAAGCATCAAAGATTTGTTCTAATTTAAATAATTTGTATGATGGAAAAACATTTAAAAAGTATTGAAACAATTCTGCCTCCGCCGCAGTATCATATGGTTGGAGACGGATTCAGAGTTCATAATTTTTTCCCATCACAACCAAAAATAGGAATTATGGGTATGAGTCCTTTTTTCCTTCTCGATTATGGTTCAAAATGGCTGGTTCCTCCCTCAGGTACACCCAGAGGTGTGGGAGTTCATCCCCACAGGGGGTTTGAAACTGTTACGATAGCATACCATGGAAAGGTTGCCCATCACGACAGTGCTGGAAACAGCGGAGTTATAGGTGAAGGAGATGTTCAATGGATGACTTCAGGCAGCGGAATCCTTCACGAGGAAATGCCTAAAGAACCTGAAGATGGTATGATGGAAGGATTTCAGCTCTGGGTAAACCTGCCGGCCAAGTTGAAAATGACATCACCTCGCTACCAGGAAGTTAAGGCTTTAAAGATCCCTGAAGTTCACCTTGATGATGGATTGGTAGTTAAAATTATCGCCGGTGAGTTTGAAGGTGTGAAGGGGGCTATCACTGAGATATTCGCCGATCCAGAATATTTGGACGTATTTATCCCTGCCGGATCGTCTTTTGAACAACCAGTTAAGCGGGGCTACACTGCTTTTGCCTACGTATTTAGGGGTGAAGGAGTTTTCGGGGACTTTGAACTAGAATCCTGGCAAAAAGGAATGGCCGTACCCTCAACTCAGTTAATTGTGTTTGGTGACGGGGATTTAGTAAGGGTTTATGCTGAAAAAGATGTGAGGTTTCTTTTAGTATCAGGAAAACCTCTTAACGAACCAATAGCAAGGTACGGGCCGTTCGTGATGAACACCACTGAAGAGATCGAACAGGCTTTAAAAGACCTCCAGAATGGCACATTTGTTAAATAATCTTATTAAAAAATTTATTAAATAATTTACTAAAAAAATAATTGGAAAAATACAAAATATCATTTTTTGCCGTAAATGATGCCGTATGGTTCATACATAAATAGGAGTTTCAGTGCCCAGTTTTCCTAATTCAGTTTTTTCATTACTCCTCCTATTACCATTTTCAGTCAAATCTATCAGGATGTACTGGATTAAAAATATTTTTGAGTTTAGAGAAAGTATCAAAGGACAAAATCTTATCTAAACCAATGGAATTGGCTATTTTGTTATGGAATAGCTGATTTTCGAATTTTAGAACTGCCAGGGCACATATTACTCCAATAACAGCTCCACAAATAACATCGAGGGGGTAGTGTACGCCTATGTATATCCTGGAAAATCCTATTATGGACGCGAATGCCAACAGTGGATATAATAAACGATAATTTCTGCCCTTAAAATTCAAACTGTATTTCAAACCGATGACTGTTGCAGCTGCAAAAGACGATGCGCTATGTCCAGAGGGGAAAGAGTAAATTTCATTCTCAGGAACTAGTAATTCAACGTTAGGTAGGGTTAAAAAAGGTCTTGGTTCTGCGATCACATATTTTAGTAGAAAAACAGCGACATTACTTATAAATAAAGCGGTCAGTCCCAAAATAGCGACTTTTTTACCGTTTTCACCACCAAAAACGAATAGTAATACACATACTATACACCAAGCAATTAAACTTCCAAAATTAGTTATGAAAGCCATTAAAACATCCAGCAGTGAATTGTCCATGCCTAAATTAATGAAATAGAATAGATTAATGTTTTGATTTAATATTCCAGATATTAATAGGTTATGCATAATTAACTCCTTAAAAATATTTTTTAAATAATAATGAAAGAATTTGGATAATAAACTAGATTTTATCTAATCTGTATTAACAGATTGACAGGTTTAATAAAGGTTCTATTTAACCTTTACCTGGTATTATTAATTATTTCTTAAAATATTTCTTAATCTAATTCTTAAATTGTTCTTTAATATTATTAATTTTTTTTAAAATCCATATATCTAGAAATTACTTAAGTAAAGTTTTGAAATTAGGAAAAAGTCTGAAAATCACAATAGGAAAGTATATAAGCATATACTTATATACTTATGATTCATGTTGAGGGTCGATTCTGAAAATAACTCTGATTTATCGGAAGAGTTGGAGGAGCTATTCAAAGCATTGGCCAACATTAACCGACTGTTATTGATTCGTTCGCTGGCATCAGGCGAAATTGAAAAGATCAGTGTAACGGAAATGGCGAAAATCATGGGTTTAACTCAACCAGCAGCATCACAACATCTTAAAATACTGAAAACAGCCAGGATCCTCCATGCAAAAAAGGAAGGTAACTATATTTATTACACATTCAATAAGGGCGCTCTGTTAAAACACAAAAAAAAGATTGATTTTTTATTTAGCTGTGCAATAGCAAAGTGCGATCAACCCCGGTAAATTACAGGGGAATAGTCTTAAAATGAAAATAATGGATTATAAATTATAAATGAATTGCCTATAAGCATGAAAATGGCTATGAAACATAATGAACTGCCTATAAGCATGAAAATGGCTATGAAATATAATAAATAGTTTAAAATCATAATGAACAGTTATAAAGCATAATCAAGGTTATAAAAGCAATATAAACTATTCAACGAGTGATAATATGAGAGATATGAACGTTAACAAAGAATTATCCGTATTAGTTATACCGGACACTGTTTTATTACCTGAAATTAATATGAACCTTAAAATTGGTAAAAAAACAGGAAGTGAAATAGATAAACGGGTTAAAAATGATGATTTCTACGGTATTGCCTTAGCAGTAAAGGAATTAGATACCATGGGATCATATGTAGAGTCTGATTTCTACAAAATTGGTACATTAATCAAAATTAGAAATGTCAAAGAACATAAAGACTTTTATCAGCTAAATGTAGAAATTATAGAACGATTAGAAATAGAGAAACTGATTCCAGATGGTAGAAATTACCGGGCAACTTACCGCTTAATTCCAGAGGTTGTTGACCTGGATCAGGAGAACCAGGAGGAAATAGTAAAGCATATCAGGTTCCTGGTTTCTGAGATAAGTCAAAACTTTAAGGGCGCTAAAACTTATATTGACAAAGTTAACCAGTTAAATGGTTTGAAAAAGATAATTGCTTACGTATTTCCATACATGAGGCTTTCTGTAGAAGAGAAACAGGATTTACTGGAAATGAGTTCCTTAAGGGAAAAAAGCCTGAAATTCCTGGATATTCTAATTGAGCAAAAAGAAATCATAAAGTTCCAGATGGAAATGGCTGCCAAATTCAATGAAGAAATGAATAAAAAACACCGGGAAAACATGCTTAAAGAGCAGCTTAAAGCCATACAGGATGAACTAAATGAATCAGAAGGGAAGCATGGGAAAAAAGATTACAGGGAATTAATTGAAGCTTCTCAAATGCCGGAAGAGGTAGAAGAAGTGGCATTAGATGAATTAAGCAAACTGGAAAGACAGGGTCCCCACAGTTCTGAGGAAAATGTAATCCGAAATTATCTGGACCTCCTGGTCAACCTGCCCTGGGGCGACAGTGAAATCAAAGACATAGATATAGAAGCCGCCAGAAATGTGCTGAATGAACAACACTACGGCCTTGATAAAGTAAAAGACCGCATTATCCAGCACCTGACCGTGATGAAGCTGAAACAAAATAAGCAGGGCTCCATATTATTATTAGTCGGACCTCCAGGAACCGGTAAAACCAGCTTAGGAAAAAGTATTGCCGAAGCCTTAAAACGAAAATACGTCAGAATCAGTCTCGGCGGTGTTAAAGACGAGGCAGAAATCAGAGGCCACAGAAGAACCTATGTCGGGGCTTTACCCGGCAGGATCATCCAGGGAATGAAGCGTGCCGGTGAAAAGAATCCAGTATTTATTATGGATGAGGTGGACAAACTAATGGCATCCTACAGTGGTGACCCTGCCAGTGCCTTATTAGAAGTATTAGACCCTGAACAGAATCATACCTTCTCAGATCACTACTTAGAAGTGCCCTATGACCTGTCTGACGTGTTCTTCATAGCCACTGCCAACTCACTGAGAGGTATTCCTGGACCACTCCGGGATCGTATGGAAATTATTGAAATTGGCAGTTATACCACCCATGAGAAGTTCCGCATCGGAAAAGATCACCTCATTGCATTGGTACTGGAAGATAACGGCCTGGATGAAAGCCAGCTTCAAATTACCGACGGAGCACTGCAAACCATAATCGAGAAGTACACCAGAGAAGCAGGAGTAAGAGGCCTTAAACGCCAATTAGCCACGGTCACCAGGGTTGCATCCGAAAAGATTGTGCTGGGCAAGGTTGATTTACCGTACATTGTTAAGGAAGACATGTTATACGATATTCTGGGCCATGAACTCACCCAACTCCATCAGGCAGGTAAAAAAAATCCTCCAGGAGTGGTAACCGGATTAGCCTGGACCCCGGTAGGTGGGGATATACTGTTCATTGAAGGAGCTTTCATGCCTGGAACCGGGAAATTAATGCTCACCGGCCAGTTAGGTGATGTGATGAAGGAATCTGCCAAGATTTCCCAAAGCCTGATCCGTTCCAGACTGACATTTAACCTGAAGGTTTCTGAATTCGACAAGAAGGATTTACACATACACGTGCCTTCCGGGGCCATTCCAAAGGACGGGCCCTCTGCAGGTGTGGCACTCTTAACCACCATAGCCTCCCTGGTAACCGGACACGAGGTGGATCCTAAACTGGCCATGACCGGTGAAATATCCCTAAGAGGGGCCGTATTACCAGTTGGGGGTATTAAAGAGAAGGTACTGGCTGCTCACCGCGCCGGGATAAAGCGGATTATCTTACCAAAAGATAATGAAAAGGATTTAGACGATGTTCCAGAGGATGTTAGAGATGAACTGGAATTCATCCCGGTGGAAACCGTGGAAGATGTTATAAAAGAAACCATCGGTATTGAACTGCCCAAACCTTTAATGCTGGACATGACCACCGATTCAGTGACTGGTGGGGCTGGTATTTAGAGTTATCTTATAAAGAGTGAGCCAGTTAAACCCAAATTTACCTGAGAAAATCTCCCTTTACCCATATTGCCTCCTTGGGGGGATCGGGGATTTTTTTTTTATTTTTGAATATTTTTTTCCCAAATTTCTTTTTTTGTTAAATTTTTTTGTCTCAAATATTATTTTTCTTGGAATTTATTTGCAATCCAGTAACGCAATATCCAGTAACCTGTTTACAGTTCTCCAGTTCCTGGTTGTGGCTGATACATTTAATTTTCTCTCAAAAAAATCATTAGATAATTTGGTTTTCCCATAGCCATTAGGCAAATATAAATAAATTTCTCTTTCAGAAATAGAGAGTTTTTCTGATTCATTTTTTATTTTATTAGCCTCTTTGATGAGTTTTTCTTTAACGGGTTTTTCAACTGGTGAATCAGATATAAATGTGACGTAAAGATGTTTAATATCCTCCTTTTTGAAGGGATTATCTTCAATTATTTTTTGAATTTCATCTTTTGTTCGTATCAAGACTGGCACATGGAAATCAAAGACTTCTTTTATTTTATTTTCAATTTTCTCTCTTAATTTTGAGGGAGAGGAATCCTGACATTGAAAAACAACATTTCCGCTTTGAATATAAGTTTTCACATCATTAAAATTCAAGGATTGATATAAATCTTTTAAATCTGCCATCTTAACCTTTTTCTGCCCGCCAACATTTATCCCGCGAAGAATTGAAATATAAGTTGTCATAACAGTTAATTTGTTGTCTAAAAGAAAATTTTTTTTGGTTTTATAGGTTCAAGGAAGTTTTTAGGTCCAGGGAAAAAAGGTCAGGAATGGTATCCAGAAAGGATGATGGGAGAAATAATAATAAAATATTTTGACATAACTATGGAATCATGATCCCAATTTATTATATTGATTTGATGCACTGATTACACTAGTTTTGAATGTTATATGCATTTAATTACTAATATTAAGTTTAATTAAAAGACTTAGATGCAATTTAAGATTAATTTAAAAGATTTAGATTATAAGATTAATTAAAAGATTAATAAAATTAGAGATTAATTTAAAGACTTTAATAAAATTAGAGATTAATTAAGAAAAGATTATAAAATAATTATAATCACTTTCTTAATATAATTTCCAGTTTTTCTGTTTTAATAATATTTATGTGGTAATCATGGAAGAATCAAATGATAGATTTCGAAGAGGATAGGGGGATGTATTGATGGTGGAAACTGAAGGAGATAGTAAAAATCTACGCCTAATTTTTGGTGAAATACAGGATGGTAATATTACCATTAAAACTCCGGAACGCTTGAAACAATTCAAAGAAGGTGATCCGCTCATAATAATGCACTTAGAAGATTATGTCTGGATTTTAGACTATATAAAGAATCTAAAAAAAGATTAAACTCAAAACTAAGTAGATTAATACAATTAAAAGCAGACTAAACAAAATAAAGTAGATTAACAACATAAAGCATAATATAGGATTTATTGTAAGACTGACTGGAGTTAAAATATTTATTTTAAGGGTAAAATACTGTTTGAAACTGCAGTAGAGGTATTCAAAAAATGGAGTCATCAAAAGAAGTAAAAATAACCGAAGAGGATGTTATGGGTGTTGTGGACTTATTTACCCGAGCTCCGCCGGTTTTATTGAGGATAGCGGTAAAAAAGAATTTAAATGTGGTTAGACCTTTTGAATCTCAAATAGAGGGATATAAGAGCCAGATGTCGGGTGAAAACCGGGCAAAAATAGAAAAAGTCCTGGAAATGCCTGTGCCAGAGCTTCAGGAAATGCTGGATAGAGTGTATGAAAAAACTCATCAGGAGCAGCTGAAAATCCTGGCAGATCCCCGGGCAGAGCAGTTCATTGCGGGGAACTTGCAGGAACTTAAAAAAGTGCTGTTTAATTAGAACAGCTGATTATCAGTGGTTTATTTACATCCTTTGGAAATCCAGTATGGCCCTAACCATGGCAGGCTCTATATCTATGTCCACAGAAAGAGGAGGACCTTCATCCATATAAATAGAATTTAACACGAATTCATCTGATATCTGTTCTTCCTGAGTACTTTCAATGGTTTTTATGTTGAAAACTTGTTTTTCACTATCTTCGAAGAAATCTCTGACCTTTGCTAAATCTGGTCCGGTTACTCGCAGCATAATCATGAGATGTTCATCTGTTGAAAAATGGAAATCCTTAACAAACTCTTCAGGTACTGTTAAGTCCCTTATGGGATCTTCTAATTCTTTAATAAAAGTTATAGGCGCTGATACTCCTACCATAATTTCACCTCATTTATTTACCTTATCTTTATCATAACTCCATGATTGAATTATTGTTTGTTCTTAAATTTAATATAAATAAAATTAATTTTTTTTAGTTTTGATTCCTGATCTCAAAGTTTATATATCACCTCAATATATTAATCTATATATCGAAATATTTGGATATATGGAATTATTAGATTTATAAAAACTACTGATTAAAGGTGAATATAATTGAAAGAAAAAGAAATCAAAGAATTTGTAAAGGACCGCTATGGTAAAATAGCCACTAAAGAAGACTCTCACTGCTCATGCTGTGGAGGTACAGGGGATCTAGTTGAAGAAGCCCAGAAACAGGCCAAAGCCATGGGCTACTCTGAAGAGGAGATCAAAAGCATCCCGGAAGATGCGGTGTTCGGACTGGGCTGTGGCAACCCAACCGCTTTAGCAGAGCTCAAAAAAGGTGAAACAGTTCTAGATCTGGGATCTGGCGGGGGAATCGATGTTTTCCTGGCGGCACAGAAAGTTGGTGAAAAGGGAAAGGTAATCGGTGTGGACATGACCCAGGAAATGGTTGAAACTGCCGTTAAAAATGCTGAAGAGGGCGGGTATAAAAATGTGGAGTTCAAACTGGGCGAAATAGAAGATCTACCCCTCCAAGACAACACCATAGACGTTATAATAAGTAACTGCGTCATAAACCTCACCCCAAACAAGTCCGTGGCTTACGGAGAGGCTTTCCGGGTTTTAAAACCTGGTGGAAGGATCCTGGTATCTGACCTGGTTACCGACGGTAAAATTCCTGATGAAATCCGGGAAAGCTTCCAGGCCTGGTCTGAATGCATTGCCGGGGCAATGGATAAGCAGGACTATCTGGACACCATAAAGGAAGCAGGCTTTAAAGATGTGGAAATTCTAAAAGCACACTACTTTACCGAGCCCAACATGGATCCCCGGTTAGCAGGGAAAATCATCAGCATCCAGGTTAAAGCTCTTAAATAAATTGACCTATTCCAATAAATTTTGTCTATAAAATTATGTGGGTTTTTGAAGTGATTAGCTGGATTAAAGTGATTTTTATGGAAATAGAATGATTTTGTGAAATGTGATTTAGATTTGTGAAGTGTGATTTAGATTTGTGAAGTGTGATTTAGATTTGTGAAGTGTGATTTAGATTTGTGAAATGTGATTTAGATGAAAACCTGTGAAATTTTAGATGAAAAAAGACCTTCAGGTGAACTGATTACCAGATTGAAGGATATCATGGATAAATTACCGGATGATGATCAATTTTTGGTTAAATCAGAGATCTTCAAGGCCATATCCGACCCCACCCGGCTGAAGATATTGTACTTACTGGCAGACGGTGAGTTATGTGTCTGTGAGATCATTTTCGCCCTGGAAAAACCTCAGTCCACCATATCTCACCATTTAAATGTTCTAAAAAATGCTGGTTTCATAAAATGGCGTAAAGAAGGGGTCTGGATACATTACAAACTTGTAAATCCCAGCATCGTGGGAATTATAGAAGAAATGGTTAAGTTGATTTGATCCGACAGATGAATTTTTTTTATATCAAACAATTTTTTCTATATCAAAAAACGGAAAGGTTAAAATGCAGAAAATAAAGGAAAAAAAATTAGCATTAGCTCCCTGCAGTGGACTGAGCCCCTACGGGCTGATAACAAGGGTAGCTTGTTCAGATATGGTTGAAAAATCTGATAATATCATATCCATCTGTATGGGCGCCACATCAGCAGATCGGGAAGGTTTCAGGGGTTTAATAAAAAAATATCCTATTATTGCAGTTAATGGTTGTGAAGGATCCTGTGTGGATAAAATACTCGAACAGAGGGGAGTTAAAGCAGCTAAAACAATAAACACCATTAAAGTGTTGAATAAAGAAAATTTAAAGCCGACCAACGTTTCAAGACTTGATGAGGAAGGGGAAAAAAGTGTTGAAGCTCTGAAGAGAAAAATTAAAAATATGATAGATAAGGGCGATTAGAATGTCCAATGAAAATCAAAAAGAAACGGTAATTTTTATCTGTAACAATAATGCTGGAAGATCCCAGATGGCAGAGGGCTTACTAAGGCACCTCTATGGGGATTATTATCAGGTTTTCAGCGCCGGCTTTGACCCATCCTGGATTAGTTCCCTGGCAGTAGAAGTCATGGGCGAGATCGGTATTGATATATCGAAAAGTGAATCAAAAAACCTGAAAATATTCCAGGAAATGGAATCCGATTACGTAGTAACCCTATGCGGGTCAGCAGATGAACCCTGTCCTGTTCTTTTAAGGGCCAAAAAATACATTCATCACAGTTTTAGGGATCTCAGGGGAGCTAAAGGAACTGAAGAAGAGAAATTAATTTTATTCAGGTCCATCCGGGATGAAATTAAGGATTGGATACAAGAAGAGTTTGCTAAAGCTAGTTAGAGTCTATTAGGAGATGATTATTTAAGATCATTTTGAAATTGAGTCATTTATTAAGATTTCATTAAATTGAGGGTCATGGTTATTAAGCTAAAAAGTTGGAGATATTCATGAAAGACGATGTCACTGGGCAGGTTACACAACAGATATGTGACACTCCCAAACTGGGGTTTTTAGATCGATTTTTAACACTCTGGATTTTTTTGGCCATGGCCTTAGGTGTTTCACTGGGCTATTTTATTCCGGGAGCGGAATCTTTCATCGGTAGATTCCAAGTTGGAACAACCAGCATCCCTATTGCACTGGGGCTAATTTTGATGATGTACCCTCCCCTTGCCAAGGTTAAATATGAAGAATTGGGGGATGTATTTAGAAACAAAGAGATTTTAGGATTGGCCATTTTCCAGAACTGGGTAATAGCACCAATTCTAATGTTTACATTGGCAGTAGTTTTTCTAAGTGGATATCCTGAGTATATGACTGGTTTAATCTTAA
>JADGNH010000008.1 GCA_017883605.1 Methanobacteriaceae archaeon | reverse complement strand
GAGAGCTCTATATCATCTTTTTCATAGGCCAAAGCTCCCATATCTAGAAGAATTCCTGCTTCAGCTCTTTGATGCTCCTGAAGCTTTTCTCTGTAATTTTCAATGGAGTTTTTATTTTTTCTCCGATCAAATAGCCCCATAATTTGAAGAGTTCTCAACATTTATTATCCCTATATAAATTTAACTTCTTATACTAATCCTTAAAAAATATATAAAATTTTTAACTTTCTATAAAATTTTAAACTCTTATAATATCCTTAAACTTATTTAAACCATCAGATCAACTGATTATCGTTAATATATTTCTTAATATCATCGATAATATTCAAATTGTATGTGAAGTTAGACTTTCTCTAATAAATCTCTAATAAATCATTCTTTTTCGACGGTGACTCCCTTGTCTGTTATCCTGTAGGGTGCTTTTATATTTTTAAGTCCGCCCATTCTTTCAATGGTCAGATATTCCCCATCTAATCGGATTATGTTATCAGAAACAGATTTGATGGCATTTTCTACTACATCACTGGCAACCCCCTCGGTATAATTGACAATGGCAGTACCCCTGGCTTCTTTTAAACGATGCATATATGCCCTGTAAAAACGGATAACAAGCTTATCTGGGTTAAAGGCTAAGGAAGTGGTTAGGGAATCAAAAACAGACCGGAAATCATCAGATCGTTTTAAAACAAATCTAGTCCCTATGCCCACCTTAACCATCATATCTGCCGGGTCATTTAGCGAAGTTAATTTATAGGTGTTTGAATCTGGAAAAACATCTCCGGTGAGTCTTGATATGGCGTCGATTACGTAAAACATATCATTTTGGATTTGAGTCTCTAAAAACCACCCAAATCCCATCATATTTTGTTTTAACTCGTTAATACCATAATCGGTCAGAATACAGAGGCAAGACTCACCGTTTAAAAGTCCATGATAGGCAAACTGATGAGAAAAAATTGATTTGCCGGTTTTAGGAGGTCCATAAATCAGGGTAACCGTATTCTCTGGAATACCGCACCCCAAATCAGAATAACCTAAATCATCAAATCCCGGAACACCAGACTCAACACATAATCTCATATTATTCTCCTTTCCCATGCTGATATAAATAAATTTAATACAAATTATTTATAAATTCCCTTAAAATTTTTATATTGGTTCTCTTTTTCAATTATAAAATTCCCTTTCCAACAACCATGCCCTTATCGGTAATATTATAAGGAGCCCTTCGTTTTCCCATCCCCTTCATAGCTTCAATGGTCAGATATTCCCCATCTAACCGGATAATATTATCAACCATTGATTTAATCATGGTTTCTTTGTTGGAATCTGTAGAGCCTTCGGTGTAAGTGATTATGACGGTGCCACCAGCCGCTTTTATACGCATTATATAAGCCTTTAAAATCCGTACTATCAACATATTTTCATTGTAGAGAAGCAGAGTAGTTAATGAATCAATGACAGCCCTAAATCTTGGATTCTTTTTGTGAACCAAACTTGCCCCTTCTCCCACTTTAACCATAATATCAATGGGGTTTTTAACAGAAGAATACCGATATACTTCTGAATCCACCATCAAGTCTTCCCGATTCGTTGTAACAGCATTTATAACATGAAAATTATCATTTTCCAGGTATCTTTCCATATTAAATCCGAATTCCATCATGTTTTGTTTTAAATCTTTCATAGTATAATCAATAAGCATATATAGGCAAGGCTCCTCTATTATGAGTCCATGATAGGCAAACTGGTAAGAAAAGATTGATTTGCCGGTTTTAGGAGGTCCATAAATCAGGGTAACCGTATTCTCTGGAATGCCGCCTCCCCCTTTAAAATTACCTAATTCATCAAATCCATGAACACCAGACTCAATATGGGGGATCATCTTAATCACGGTATAAAAGGGCTAAAAAAGCATCCATGGCTTCATTTATCCCTATTTTTTCCCTTGCACTTGCCGGTACTATGGGAATATCACTGCCTAATTTCATGATTTCCCTGATTTTTTCGGTGGTTAAAGCCCCAGGAAGATCTGTTTTATTCGCCACAATTATTTTAGGAATGGCCTCTGCCTTACATTTACTTATCATCTCCTTTGCCCGAGCAAATGTTTCTGGAAGGGTGGAATCTACCAATATAAAAGCTCCAACCGCTTCTTTGGCTAAAACATCCAGTATAAGGTCGAATCGTTCCTGGCCCGGTGTTCCAAAAACATCGGCAACAAAGCCTTTGTACTCCATATGTCCAATATCCATTGCAATGGTGGTTTTAAACTTTCCCAGTGCCTTTCGATCAACAGAAACAGATTTTTTAGAAATAGCTTTTACAAAAGTGGACTTTCCAGCATTATGTGGGCCTGTAACTAAAATTTTGGGGATGTAAATTCTCACCCCACCTGGCTGGATAATAAAAAACAGTGCCATTTCATTGGAAGGTGTGGTCCATGATGACGAAACAACCATAAATCCCTGCCCGATAATGACCCTATCTTCTATAGTATTTACGTTAACCAAACAATCAACAGAACTCTTTATTTCATCAATAAATTGTTCTTCATAATCCCATTTGGTGAATATATAGATCAAAACAGTTTTGTTGAGTTTTGCAAATTCATTCCATTCATGAATTGTTTCCAGAGTTTCTTCCACACCCAGATAATCCACCAGAGTAGATAAATTGTTTATAACTCCGACACCAGAGGGAACATCATTAATAGCCTTTTTTACCACCTCTTTTATCTGAGAATAGTTTTCTATTGAATATTTGCCCATAACTGGTGAACCGATGAAATAGGAGCTACCATCCACAAAAAAAACATTTTCTTCATCAATATTCTTTTCAAGGTCCCATCCGTATTTGTTGAATTCATATATTATTGAACTCGGTTCTGCAACATTTGTAAAGATAAATCCCTTATCTCCCTCCTGTAATCTGCCGTTAAGTATTTGATAACCAAAAGTTTCTGATCCAATCCCTGGATATGCGCAGAAAAGTACAGATGTTCCTTCGGGAATTCCTCCATCCAGAAAGTCGTCAAGTTTAGGAATATGGCTTTTTTTGATCAACTACATCTCCTCCAGTATCTCATCGACCTGTTGGGCACGGGACTCCATTTCTACAAATATGAGGCCGAGTTGTGCATTGGGCTCTGTTAGAACGGTTAAAAGAGCTTTTTTACCTGCCGGCATTAATACTATGGTGCCTTTCTCTGTTTTAACAGATATTTGACTCACTGATCCGGTGGCCATCTGTTCTGATGCAGCTTCAGCAGCAGCCATTATGGTAGAACATAAAGCTGAAAATATCCTGGCATTCACATCAGGAGGCGTTCTCGAGTTAATGAGAAGTCCTTCCTTTGAAACTATACCGCAGGCCTTCAGCTGCCCCACCTGCATAATAACGGTAAGAACATCATCTAATTTTTCCTTTTTTGTTTTTGTCATCGGCCTAACCTATGAAAATCATTTGATATATATCGTATATAAAAATCTTAATTATCTATGTTTTCCAGTTAATTTAAATTTTCTCATCCTTTTTTTTATTTTAGACTCTTAAAGTTCAATGCTTTAAATCCTTCATAAAACTTAGAAAGAAACTATATCCACTGAACATCACGGGTAGTGAAAACGTATCTATCTGAAAATGCCGGGTTGAAAACACTGTTACTTAAATTCTGTGTTTGAAAAGCTTCCGCTATGCTTTTACGGGCATAAAAATTTATACGATCACCGATACAATTTCTATATCCTGAATCTTTGACTGACGGTGCTGATGCGTAGATCCTAAGCTGTATCTTGACTTTGTCATAGGTCAAATTGAATCCTAAATTTTTATAGTCTATCTTTACAATTTTTACGCTGGACGGATTTAACAGTCCGGGTCTTTCCTTCTGGTAATCCTTGAAAGTTTCATCGGGATATATGGCCATATTATCTGCTGACGCACCTTCCGCAGCACCAATTCTAACAGCAGACATAACCTGATTCAACTCATTAGCTTCCCCAATGTAAAAAATCATTGCATACACTATTAAAAATATGAATCCCGCTGTAATAATATATTCTGCAGTTAACTGACCTTTAGAACCCATATTCATGTGGAAAACCTTTCAAATTTAATTAAAACTCTTTTTAAAGCTAAATTAAAACTCCTTCCAAGTCGGTTAAAACTCCTTCCAAATTCAAATTAACTCCTTTCCAAAAGTCCAGTAAAACTCCTTTTAAAGTCCAGTAAAACTCCTTTTAAACTCAAATTTTTAGATCATTCCGGTCTTATAACAATCCAACTGTAACCATCCTCACCTTTTTTATTAAGGATATAATAGGTTTTTCCCGGCAGCAGTATAACATCAGAACTGTTTAAAGACAGGCTGCCTGAAATTTTCTGGGGGACCAGGTGTGCCTGGCCACCTCTACCTCCGGTTTTAATAAAAACCCCAGAAGAATTCACCGTGACCATATAGTATTTACCACCAATTTGAGGTGGTGTAACGATTCTTATGCCGTGGCCGTTTCCTCCACTGTAAGTCTGATCTATGGCCTCTGCAATGTATTCTGCTAGCATTCTGGCATTACCAAGCTCATCTGATTGTTTTGCCATGTCCATTCCATCAGATACTATGGTTGATAAACTGCCCATTACCACTATTACCATCAGAATGGAGAACAAAAAGTCAATGCTCAAAGCACCATGACAGTCCATGGTAATAATATATTAGATTATTATATTAATACTTTGTGTAGAACACATCCCCTATGACTGCAGCATACCTCTATCCCATACTTTCTAATAGTACAGTATATTAATACCTTATATTAATACTCAGTTATGGTGATAGCATGAACCCCAATGAAAACTTCGATCTGTTGTTAACCCTAAAAAGATATAAAAGCCAATATGAATGTGAAGAATTCCTAATAATGGAAGAAATAGAATCAACACTAAGTGATCAGGTAAAATCGTTCTATATTAAGGAATCAGAATTTTACAACACTATTTTAGTAGAATTAGACGGTGATCCCATGGAAATTGCCCCAAAACTACAGAATACACCCATAAATGATTTATTCCAGATAGTGCCCATTGAAGAAGTGGTAAGAACTAAACCAGAATATATTACTGAAAAGTTAATAACCCTGGGCAGGAAAAAGATGAAGCCCGGGGAAACCTTTGTTATAAGATACAATTTAAGAGGAAGAAGATACTTAGAATCAAAGGAAGAGTTACTGAGAAACATCACCCCCCAATTAATTAAAGAATTAAAGGTTAAAATAGACAAAAATAAAGCAGATTGGCTAATACAAATTGAAGTAGTAGGTGAAAATACCGGGATCAGTGTTCTAAGAACAATGATCTCTTAAAGAAAAAAAATTAAAATGTAATTAAAATCTAATAAATAATTAAACAGGAATCCAAGTTAATCTAAAACAATGAATTTTGAATTAAAATGTAATGAATTTTGAATTAATTTAAATAAATTTTGGAATTTAAAATTCAAAATGTGAAAAACGCAGTGAAGACCTAAAACAAGTATAATTTGTAATTGGCGGTGCTTTTATGTATAAGGTTCTAATATTCAACGGTGGTGTGTACCGATTTGATGAACTGGTGGAGATGGTGGAAGATTTAGGTGGAATGGTGCTTAAAAAGGACCACTTCCACATAACCCGGGGCTCATCCTATTTATCTGAAGAGGTCCACGTAACGCTTCTTGTACCGGAAGAAGATGAAAAGAGTATTAAATCAATGTGTAAAGACATAAAAGGGGCTATAGATGAATCAGATATAGAAGATGTGGATAAAAATGTTATAATGACCTTTATCCCTGTTTATGATGCTTTAAGTCTGGCTGGAACCTGGGTTAAAGCAAAAGACATCGAAAATATGATAGACTGTCCATGTGGAGCTATGTTATGCCGTGACCCGGGAATAAAAACCTGTGTTCTTGATGAACTTGACGAAACTCTGGATAAACTTTGTTCTCAGGGCACCGTGAAATCCAGAGAGGTCGACAGATGCACCGAATACTGTTTGAGTGATGAAGACTAAAAGATAAAATGAAATAAAGACAAAAGAACTAAAGAAAGACAAAAGAACTAAAGAAAGACAAAAGAACTAAGAAAAAAGATAAAACAAGTGAAAAAAGATAAAAACAGGCCAAACCATGGTTAACGGTAACACCATCCTTATTGCAGGTATAGCTGTTGTAATTTTGGGTATGCTCCTTATATTTGTGGGCACAGCCCTGCAGTCCGGTTCAAAAACTGGAGAAGTGAAAACCGGGGGTGTGATTTTAATCGGCCCCATACCCATCATATTCGGAACAGACAAGGGTTTGGTGATAAATGCAGTGATTCTGGCAATTGTTCTGATGGTTGTGGCCTATTTATTGTTTTACAGACATCTATTTGGATAATAGTTTTCCTATCAAAAAATTAAAATCACAGTTTTTTATGCCAGTTCCAGGCCGTTTCTATAATAGAAGAAAGATCATTATATTCCGGCTCCCAATCCAATACTTCTCTGGCCTTTTTAGAACTTCCAACCAATACCGGGGGATCTCCGGGTCTTCTATCCACTTCCACCACCTTTATTTCCTTACTGGTAATCCTCTGTGCTGTTTCTATGACTTCCCTTACTGAAAATCCGTTGCCGTTTCCCAGATTAAACATTTCACTTTTTCCACCGTTCTCCAGGTATTTTAAGGCTTTTATATGTGCCTCAGCCAGGTCCAGGACGTGTATGTAATCCCGTACGCAGGTACCGTCAGGGGTATCATAATCCGTTCCAAAAATCTGGATATTCTCCCTTTTTCCAATTGCAGCGTCCAGTATGAGGGGTATGAGGTGGGTCTCTGGCTGGTGAAGTTCTCCTATCTCAGAATCCGGATCAGCCCCTGATGCGTTGAAGTACCTTAAAGAAACGTATCGAAAATTGTAAGCCGCGCTGTAGTCTGATAGAATTTGTTCTACCATCAGTTTTCCCCTTCCATAAGGGTTTATGGGATTTTGGGGGTGATCTTCAGTTATGGGTATTTCCTGAGGGTTTCCATAGGTGGCGCAGGTGGAGGAGAATACAAATTGTTTGACGTCATTTTCAAGCATCACCTCCAGCAGGTTCAGGGTGTTGCGCAGGTTGTTCAGATAGTATTTCTGAGGGTTTTCCACCGATTCACCCACGTAGGTAAAGGCTGCAAAGTGCATAACTGCTTCTATGGGATATTTTTTGAACACTCTTCTTATGTCTTCAATATTTCCCAGGTCTCCCCTTTCAAAAATTCCCCATTTAACAAATTCTCTGTGTCCGTAGCTTAAATTATCAAAGACAATGGTTTCATATCCCTGGATATTGAGTCTCTTATTCATCTGGGAGCCGATGTAACCTGCCCCTCCCACGATAAGTATCATGATCTATACCTCTCTTTTATTGAAAATTCAGATGCACCAATACTGATAACTTTAAAAATTCTTTACAATAACTTTTTAAATTCTTTACTATATTCTATGAAATTAACTTCCCTTAAAGCATGCATGGAATGATCAGTTTATCACGTCAATATACATCTAAATATAACTAATCATCTAAAATATAAGTAATTTTTTATCAATTTGACTTTTAAATCTATTTGAGGCTTATCCCATTTCTTGAAAAATTATATAAAATAAAAAAACAATATTATGATATATGGAATCTAAAACAATTCTATATGCAGTTATAGTGGTTGTAGGTATAATTGCAATTTTAGGAATCGCCTATATTTACGGTCCCCTATCCACTGATACCAGTGGCGACGAGGGCGTGGAACCTCCGGCTAACACTATTATTATGAGCCATGACCAGTTCAATCCAAACAACATCACAGTAAAGGTCAACAGCACAGTAACCTGGATAAATAAAGACTGGAGCGTGACTTATACTATTGTGAGTGATTCCCAAAATGCGCCATACCAAAGCCCTGCCTTGAAAAATGGAGATAATTACACCTATACTTTCAACCAAACAGGGACCTACAATTACCACAGCAAAGAAACCCCCAGTCGACAAGGCGTTATAATCGTCCAGAGTTAGAACATAACCTGGAAAACCCTTATCTTCTTTTTTAAATAGTTCATTAGACCTTATTTTTTTTATATTCTTTTTTAAATCTTTAATAGAAATGTATGGGACAGAAAATCAGTTTGTTTAATATATACTCATAACACATCAGCTTATACCCATAACATATCAGCTGGCTAATAATTTCTCTTAATAACTTTTAAATTTTTTATTTCCTAGCCCCATATCATTATTTCTTTGCATTATTAGGTAAAGAATTTGATATATGGTATAAATAATGGAAGGGAACTATAAAAATAATGAAGGAACTGTTATATTAAGGTAAAACGTATAAGCTAGTGTACATATCTAACGATTATAATGAGTATTATGTTGATATATTCTAAAAATCGATGATTCTAATGAAAACCAAAATTTTATTGATATCCCTTTGCTCTCTTATGGTGGCAGCGGCCGGATGCACCAGCCAGAACCCTGAATGGCAGATCAATGGATCTGCACCATCCCTGGAAAACAACTCTTCATACGAGGCAAGCGGTCTTTGCTATCATGTGGTGGATGGGGATACCATAGACGTGGAGGGGGTGGGTAGGATCAGGCTGGTGGGCATCAACACTCCAGAGATTAACCAACCAGGATATCAGGAATCCAAAGAATTTGTAAGCAGCATGTGCCTGGGCAAAAACGTTGGTCTGGATATTGACAATGAAAAGCACTACGATAAATATGGTAGAGTCCTGGCCGTGGTTTATGTAGGGAAAGTTAATCTTAATCAGGATCTTCTTAAGAAAGGTTACGCAGAAATAATGTACCTACCACCCTCTGAATTCAACCCCTATCTATGGATTTGAATAGTAAAAAAGAGTTTTTTTTAATATTGGAATTTAAAACATTATTTTTATATTGGAATTTAAAACATTATTTTTATATTGGAATTTAAACATTAATTTTGTATTGGAATTTAAAACATTATCTTAAACATTTCTGTAGGGAATATCTAATTCTATGATTAGATTAAATACGTATTATAATCGAATAGTACTCCCCATCAGCCCTTTGAATCTTTTTTATAATCCCCTTACTTTCCAGAGATAATACCAGATTATAGCTGCCCAAGTTTGTAAGCTTTAAATCCCCATATAAGAGGTTTCCCTCCAAAATATGTCTGGAAACCCTGCCAGAGTCACCGGCCAGTTCATTTATGATATCCAATGCCTGTTGTTCCTTCTCGGTGAGATTCTCAGTAAGATTCTTTGTTTTCCCCCTTTTCACTGCCACAACATCGGTTCCTTTCAACCCGGAATTGTCCCTGGTTAAATCTGGATCCTCCTTATTTAACAACAAATTATCCTCAACCAACCCAGAATCATCCGGAATCATCCTGGAATCATCCCTAACGGACTTAAAATCATCCCCAACCAGCCCCGAATCGTCGGCAGCCGATTCCTGAATAATCTTTATGCGTTCGCCTTCGATGAAGATGATTCCCTGATCCTCCAGACTCAAAAGGGTTTCCCTGAGATCATCATCAGACAGCCCCAGGTCCAGTTTCATAATGTTCACCGGGACGCCGTCTGCATATTCAGACTGGAGATATTTGATTCCATTCAAAACCAATGTTTCCAAATTGGTCATGTTAATACATTTTATTAGGTTTTATATAAAATTTCAGGATGGCCCCATGGAGTTGATGCTGTTGACCAGACTTCTTAACTTGAATGGCCACCACCTATATTACCTTTTTATCCACTTTTTATTTTTAGAAAATGGAATACATCTTTTAAATAGGTTAGTTTTTTAATATATTATGTAATAAATAATATTTATGGGAAACAATTTTACCATAATAGAATTTAAAGCGCAAATAATATAAAATTTAAGTTAAACAATGTGGAAGGATTGGATGCTGGACTCTTTATATGAAAAGGCTCTAAAAAAGAAGGATGAAATAAACGAAAGAATAGAGAACGAATTTGGGGATATGAAGATCGATCCATCTAAATGGTGGAAAACGTCTCCCATAAATGAAAATGACCAGGACCTGACCATTTCCGGTGGAGACGGAAGCATCAACCAAAAAAAATTTCTGAGTTTTATTTATTATGCAGTTGATGCAGAGTGCCTGATATACAACAGACAGGGACTTAAAAAGATTGAAATTTCCGAAACGGACATAATCCCTCCCCACAGATACGTGAGAGATAGATTAAGAAATTATATGGGAATTTTTGAAATTAAGAATGCTTTAAAGGCTTTTCAACAGTTTAATGTAGACTTATTTCTATTTGATGGTTCTATTTTAGGAAACCTTATAAGACCATTTCCCCTTGAAAACGAACTCCAGGGTGAAATAAAAGAGGAAATCAAAGCTAAATACTATCCAAAGCTGGAAAAAGCCATTATGAATGTTGAGGTCGAAATTACATCCTCTGCAATGTTAAATTTAATTGAAAAAGATTTTCAAGATAACAAAATGGAATCAATGATCTATCTGGAAAATTTAGAAAATCTCCTGGCCATCAGTAAATTTTTGGGGCAAAAAGAGAGGGTGGTGGGGATATCCAAAACCTCCACCAGAAGTGATTATTTTGGACATGAAATTCCAGATATGGCTATATTCGACAGATTCAATAAACAACAGGGCTACTCAAAACCTAAATATCTTAGTGTGTCCAAAGAAGTAAAAAGAGACTTTCCCATATTAAAGGATTTCTTTAGAAATTTAACCTTCACCATTTTTTACGCACGATTGGAAGATTACAAAAACATCCTAAAATTTGAACTACCATACCAAGCAAGTGAAGATGATATAATAAAGATTTTAGAGATTATAAAAAGCAACAGTACAGAAGGTTATCCTTATTTACTAAAAAAAGCTCATAAAGATGTTATAATAAGAAAAATAGATTTGGAGAGGCTTTCAAAAATAATCGGATTTTTAGAAAAGAGTGGGAGGGAAATGCTATGAGCAGGATCATTGGTAGATGTGTAGGTGAAACTTCCCTGAGTGAAGTCAGTTTTATTTCAAAAGAAGCACCCCAGATGGGTGAATACGTTTCATTAACCTATGATGAAAAAAATGTCCTGGGAATGATTGAGTCTTTGTTCAGAGGAAGTGTTTCCATTAACGATGAAATTTATGATCCTAAAGCCATTGAGAAAATTCGGGAAATAGAAGGAGACGACTACTATATCCGGGGCAAGGTAAAGATTTTAGGGGATATAAATGATAATCTAAGAATTCCGAGAACTCCCGCCCCTCCAGGAACCGAAGTAAAGGCGGCTGATTCAGAAATTTTGAGAGAAATTTTTAAAATTGAGGGCACCGGTCTGAGATTGGGAAATTTGATAAGCCAAGATCAGGTCGAAGTGGAAGTTGATATAAATAAAATGGTGTCAAGACATCTGGCCATTCTGGCCATGACCGGAGCTGGAAAGTCCAACACAGTGGCCGTGGTAGTTGATGGGCTTTTAAAATATAATGGGTGTGTGGTAATATTTGACATGCACTCCGAGTACACCGACATTGATTTTAAAAACGGAAAATTAGAGGCAGTTGAAGCCCAGATAAACCCCCTATACATGTCCTGTTCTGAAATTAAACGACTGGCCCGAATCCCAGAAAACGCTTACCTACAAGATCGTTATTTTAGGGAAGCCTGTAAAATAGCAAGAAAAGAAGCAAATGAAGCGAATATTAGAGGAAGAGATTTTGTTAAGACCATGAAAACTGTGCTGGAGGGATGGTCCAATGAAGAAAAATTTAGAGGCCAGGACCTGAAAACCCAGGATAAAAAAACCATAATAGACGTTTTAAATAAGATAGAAGATTTAGAAGAAAGATATAATCAAATTCTGAACTTAAGTACTGGTAATATTTTAAGTAAATTGAAATTAAATTCTGCTAATGTTATTGATTTAGGATCTGTGGATGAATCTGCTGCAGAAGTAATAGTAAGCCATGTTTTAAGAAATGCCCTGGAACAGAGAAAGAATTTTATCAGGAAAGAAGATAGAGACAAAAAGGAAATTTTATCCCACCCGGTGTTCTTTGTACTGGAAGAGGCACATATACTGGCACCTAAAAGTAGATCACCCCGTTCCAAGTATTGGATAAGCCGTATAGCAAGAGAAGGAAGAAAATTTGGATTAGGAATAGCTTTGGTCAGTCAGAGCCCTAAATCTCTGGACCCTGATTCCCTTTCACAGGCTAATAATATGATAATTTTAAGGTTGGTTGAACCACAGGACCAGAGACATGTACAGACGGCCAGTGAAAATTTAAGTGATGATCTGGTTTCACAGCTACCGTCGCTAAATATAGGTGAAGCCGTTGTTTTGGGCCTGATGACCAGAATTCCTACCTTGGTTAAAATTGATGATTTTGGTGCAGGAAAATCATCCGGAGGAGACATAAACATTGTGGGCGAATGGGAAAAATCTGAAGAAACCAAAAAGAGGAATATTGAGGATCAGAAACAGGAGTTCATGGAAACCGGAGGAGACTATTAATGAAATGGAAACCGGAGGAGATTATTGATGAAATTTGCTCATATAGCCGATAATCATCTGGGTTTCAGGCAATATGGACTTTTTGAGCGGGAGACAGATTTTTATGAAGTTTTTAACCGGATTATTCAAAAGATAATCGAAGAAAGACCAGATTTTGTTATCCATTCTGGAGATCTTTTCGAATTCTCAAGACCACCGACCAAAGCTTTGTTAACCGTGCAAAGTGGATTTTCCCAGTTAAAAAATGAGAATATTCCAATTTACGCTATAGCCGGTAACCATGACATCATAATGAGAAAAAACGCCATTCCTCCTCAGGTTCTCTATAGAGAGTTTGGTTTGACTGTAATTAGTCCCAACAATCCTTATTATACTGAAGATGATATATTTATAGGTGGAATACCATATACTCCTAAATTTCATTCTGATTTCTTAGTGGATCGGCTCAACTTCCTTGAAAATGAATCAAAAAAGTATAAAAAGAGAATTTTGGTTTTGCATCAGGCCATTGATAAGTATCTGCCCTTTGATTATGAATTAGAATTAGCAGACATGCCTGAATCTTTTAACTATTATGCCCTGGGCCATATTCACAACAGAATTGTTGATGACTTTGGAGAGGGTAAGCTGGCTTATGCAGGATCCCCTGAGATATGGAAGATGGATGAACTGGAAAGCTACCGGAAAAAGGGCAAAGGATTTTATTTGGTGGATATGGGTGGGGACATTCCTAATGTTGAGAGAGTAGATTTAAAACTGCCCCGTGAGATAATACGGGAAAATGTGAAATATACCCAGCTTAAAGATGAAATCACCCGCATCAGCGAACAGCTTCTAAAATTTGATAAAAAGCCGCTCCTGGAAATAACCATAGAAGGGGGAGACTTTAACCGATCAGAAGTCTATGAAATGTTAAGAAAAGCCTTTTATAACCTGTGCTTATCTATCAGACCCAACTACAAACCTGAATCGTTGCTGGAAACTTTAGATGGTGTGTCCGATAATGAAAGTATCCTTAATCCCCATGAGATTTTGAGGGAGAAGCTGAAGGATTTCAACAGCAAAATTCCTGATTTTGCCAGCAACATTCTAAAAGAAATTTCAGATGGAGACTTTAAAAAGACTGAAGAAATTATCCACACATTCTATGAGGAGTCCTATGATAATTGAAAGACTCTCTATGGAGAACTTTAAATCCCATAAAAACACACAAATTGACTTTAACACCGGGATATCAATAGTAATAGGGGAAAATGGGGCTGGAAAGTCCAGCATACTGGAAGCGGTGAGTTTTGCCCTGTTTAAACAGTATTCCGGGAGAAAAGTAGAGGGCCTCCTAAGGAATGGTAAACAAAAAATGAGTGTAGAACTGGATTTTTTTTCAAACGGGAGGAGTTATAGGGTTTTAAGAAAACGCGGCCCTTCGGGCTCCAGATCCCAGTTAAAAATTAAAGAAGGAGATGCATATCATACCCTTATATCAAAGGATAAACAGGTTACCAGGGAGATTCAGAGGATACTGGATGTTGACAGTGCCCTGTTTTTGAATGCAATATATGTGAAACAGGGAGAGATATCGGATCTTATAGAAAAATCTCCTGCAGAAAAAAAACAGATGATAGGCAAATTTCTGGGAATAGATTCCCTGGAAAAAGCCTGGAAAAATATGAAACCCATCTTAGATAAATATAACGGGGAAAAATTGAGGTTAGAAGGCAAATTAGAATCTCTCACTGATTTAAAAGAGGATATTAAGTTCAAAAAGAGTCAGAAAAACCAGATGAAAACCAAAATTAAGGATTTAAACCGGGTAATACAGGAAGTTTCCATTGAATTTAGCCTGCTCCGGGATAAAAAAGAAATCCTTGATCTTAAAAATTCAGAATTTGAAAAGGCTAAAAACACCAGAGATTCCAAAAAACAGCTTTTAAGTGAACTCCAACGGGAAATGAACGATTTCAACAATCAAATAATTGAAATAAAACATAAAGAACAGGAAATAGAAGACATAAAACCTAAAATTAGTAAACTGGATACATTAAAAACGTTTCAAAAGGCCAATGAGAAACTTAAACATTTTTTACAGGATGAAAAAAGAGTAATAGACATTTTAGATGATATTCATAAATTTAAAAGGATAATGGATGATAATGAGTTGTTTTTTAAAGAATATTCCCGTTTGGATACTGAAATCAACAGCTTACAGTATGCCCTGGAAAAATTTCAGGGAAGTAAGGTGTTGATGGAACAGTACCTTGCCAGGAAATCAGAAATCGACACAAAAATGCGTTTATCAACAGATAAAGTTGCAGAATGCCTTAAAATATCCAACCGTACTCTAAAAACAAATCTTGGTTCAGTGGAAGAATTAGAAAAACATTTTGAAATAGTTAAACCCCAGATGGAAGCAGGAATAAAGGAGTTTTTGGAAAAAATCCAGGAGATCCAGAGAGAAATATCCAACCTCCAGGTCCAGAATAAAGACCTCAAAAACCCCATAGAAGAACTGGAGAGAGTTAAAGATTTATGTCCCATCTGCAAATCAACCATAAACTCCGATAAGAGAGCTGAACTGATAAAAGACTATAAATACAGTATAGAACTTAATAAACGTCGATTAGAGAAGCTAAAAGGAAAACTGATGGAAGTTGAAGCTCAAAAAGACGTTTTAGATCTGAAATATTCAAAAATCCAAAATATAAACCTGGGAATTTTAAGAGAACACACAAATTCAGTGGAAGAGAGCAAAGAAAAAATCAAAAACATTAATTCCAATATCCAGGACCTCCAAAAAAATATCATCATCCTGGGGGGTATTGAAAAGGATATTAACCAGAAAAGAAATGTTCTCACAGACATCAAAAATAAATATGAAGATTATATAGCTGCCCGCGGCTCTCTGGAATCACGGGGGAACCCTGAAGAACACCAGTCTAATTTAGAGGCAATACAGAGTAATATAAACCTGATTAAAGGCGAAATCGCTCTAATGGATGTTTTAGATGATAGTGTGGAGAATCTCACTAAAGAAATAGCTTACCTGGAAGATTTGACCAGGAAATATCAGATGCTTTTGGGTGTGGTAAGCCAGAAAGACGCATTGATCAAAAAACTGGAAAATGCCCACCAAAATATGGAGGAGAGACTGGGAGAAGTTGATGGTCTCAACAAAGAAATAGAAAGCCTGAATTACAATAAAGAGATTCATGAAAGGATTAAACAGGAATGTGACTCTAAAAACGATAAATTAAGCCACTTGAATGAAAAGAAGCATATGTTGATGGGACAGGAAGATCAGCTGTCACGTTCTCTGGAAGAACTGGAAGGGAAGGTTAAATTATACCAGAAATATCAAAAAGAGCTTTCCAACCTCAAGGATTTCATAAAACTCCTGAATTTAATTAGAGACCTTTATGGTAAGGATGGAATCCAAAAAGACCTGAGAAATCGTTCAAAAAGTAGGATAGAACAGAACACCCGGAATTTCTTTGAAAAATTCAATTTTGAGTACTCAGACATCAACCTGGATGATGACTATGATATCACCGTATACGGCCCGGGAGGAAAGAACAGTTTAGATATGATGAGCGGCGGGGAAAAGATTGCAGTGGCACTTGCTTTGAGACTGGGAATTACCCAGACCATCTCCGGGGGCAATTTGGAACTCATCATGCTGGACGAGCCCACCATCCACCTGGACTCCTACCGCAGGCAGGAGCTCATTGATCTTTTAAAAAGCATGTCCATCATCCCCCAGATGATTATCGTGACCCACGAAGCGGATCTGGAAGATGCTGCAGACAATATTATACGGGTAAAAAAAGAGGAAGGAATTTCGTTCGTTTTGGAATCTTAAAATTTGTTAATTGATTTCTATTCTTTTTTAAGTACCTTAAAATTAGTAATCTTCTTTCTAAATATCTTTATTCTCTTTTTTTGAATATGTATTATTCTTCCAAATATCTTTATTCTTTTTGAATGTCTTTAAATTTATTAGTTTATTTATTCCTCTTTTCTGCAGCTTTCTTCCCCTTGACCAGCGATGCAAAGATACCTAAAAAGCACAGCACGGTAAAGACAATGAAGGTCACCTGTATGCTCTGCAGCAGGGCAGCATAGTTTTCGGGCATGATCTGCACCCTGCCGATGTAAAAAGAAATGAAGATGGTAGCTATTCCCAGGCTAAGGGTTTGTCCCACCAAACGCATGGTGCTTACACTGGCCGAGGCTACACCGTAAAACCTCCTCTCCACCGATCCCATAATGGCGTTGGTGTTGGGGGAGGAGAAGAGTCCAAATCCTATGCCCAATATTACCAGCCCCACTATTATGAAAAGCATTGTTGTATTCGCATTTATGAAAACGAAGGTTAAAAGTCCCAGGGTCACTAAAGACATCCCTATGGATGCGATTATATGGGGTTCATAGCGATCAGAGAGTCTCCCGGCGAAGGGTGCTACTATAGCCATGAACAGGGGCTGGAACAGTAAAATCAAACCGGCAGATTGAGGATCAAATCCCTTTATATACTGTAGATAGTAGTTCAAAAGGAATACTACAGCAAAGGTTGCACTGTAGTTTATCAAGGCCGCCAGATTAGAGAATGCAAAGGTGGTGTTCTTGAAGAAAAGTTTCATATCAAAAACCGGGGTTTCAGTCTTCAGTTCCCACCACACAAAGGCTGAAATCACTATAACACCTGCTATTGTAATACCTATTCCCAGAATTTGGGGAATTAGGGAAAACCCGTACATGATCAAAAACAGAGCCACACTATAAATTATGGCACCGGGTAGGTCGAATTTTTCTCCTCTGCTCTCTGCCCATTCTCCCCTAAGTTTCCAGAAAACCAGTGTAATTACCAGTAAACCTAATGGAACCATTAAATAGAATAAACTTCTCCAACCCAAATATTGGGTTAACAAACCCCCTAAAGGAGGTGCAATGGTAAGCCCGGTATAAACTGCGGCTATATTTATTCCAATAGCTTTTCCCCTATCTTTTGGGGGAAAAACGGAGATTATGATGGCCAATCCCGTTACAAAGATCATGGCGCAGCCGATTCCCTGAATAAGCCTAAACAAAATAAGTGAGATTGCAGAAGGAGCTACAGCCGCGAGCAGGGAGGAAATGGTGAAGATGATCATTCCATAGGTGAAAATCTTTTTCATCCCATGTATCTCGGATATTCTCCCAAAGGGAACAGCAAAAATCGCTGCTGCTAATAGAAAAGAGGAAATAATCCAGCTTTGTAAAACAGCATCAGTTGCAAATTCGCTGGCTATGCTGGGAAGAGCTACATTCACAGAAGCACCCATAAAAGGAGTGATAAAAGAAGCGATGGCTGCTATTAACAACGCCACCATTTTGGTGGAGTCGTTTCCTTTATTATCTGCTTCCATATCCAGTGCTCCGATACTGATTGAAACAAAAAAGATTTAAAAAAATTTTATTCAAATTTCTATAATTCAAGATTCTGTCAACTTCTATAATTCAAGATTCTATCAACTTCTATTATTCAATATTTTTTATTAATCTATGTTATGCCTCTGCAGGAGCAGGAACTCTTCGGTTGAGAGTTTCTTTCCGTCCTTGAACTTTCGATAGATGTCCTCTGCCTTCTCTTTTTCCTGAGAACTTTTTTCTTTAGTTTTCTGACCTTCTAAATCACGTTCTTTTGCCTTTTTTTTGTCAAGATTCTTGTTTATTATCCGGATTTCTTTTAAAACCTTTTTTACTTCTTCATGTTTCCCCGTGGCCTTTTCACGGATTTGGATAAATTTGGAGTGGGCATCATCTGCTTTAACTCTTATCTGGTCGATTCTGTGGAAATATTCCAGCATTTTATCGTGGATTTCCTGGGCCTCATTGGATAGTTCAACCACTTTGGAATGGTAGGATTCTGAAAGTTCTTTAAGTTTAACAGCTTCATCCTTAACTTTTACATCTTTTTCCATGGTTTGTAATTTTTTCCTGAGATCTGTGACTTTCTTAACCAGTTCGTTCTCTTTTCGGATGTCCATAACTTCAGTTTCTATGGTTTTATCCAATTTTTCAATTTCTTCCTCAATTTTAATTACATCCCTTCGTCCTGAAGCCCATTCCATCTTTTTCAATTCATTGTTAGCTTCTTCTCTCTTCTTTTTATATTTTTTAACATCCTGGTTAATCTGGTCACGCTCATCCCGGTATTTAAGAGCTTTTTCCAAATTCTCTTTTATGCTGGCGTTAAGATCATCTCTTAAATGCTTCTGTTCCCTTGCATCTGCATTTAAAGTATCTCTTTCCTTGGTAAACTCATTCAACTGCTTTTCAAACTGTCGCTTTTCCTTTAAAAGCTCATTGAAGCTTTTTTTAGCATATTTTTTATCTTTAATAGAACGAGATTCTTCAGGTTCCTTGGAATCCTCTTTAGGTTCCTTCAGATCACCCTTAACTTCTACCAAATCACCCTTAGACTCTACCAAATCACCCTTAGACTCTACCAAATCACCCTTAGACTCTACCAAATCACCCTTAGACTCTACCAAATCACTCTCACCGTCAAATATGGGTAAAAGCTCTCTTAAATCTTTATTTTCAATAACAACGTCAGCAATTTCTTTTAAAACAGGTTTTGCATTAAATGCAATTCCTAATCCAGCTTCTTTAAGCATGGAGATATCGTTTGCACCGTCGCCCACAGCTGCGCACTCTTCTTTGGATATTTTCTCCATCTCCAGTATCTCCAGGAGCACGTCTGCTTTGGAACCTTGAACCAGGGGTCCGCTCACAGTCCCGGTGAGTATTCCCCCTTCTTCCGTGAGAGAATTTGAAAATGAGTAGTCCAAATCCAGTTCATCCTTCAACCGGTCGGCAATAATTTCAAAGCTACCGGTAATGGTAGCTATTTTGTATCCCCTTTTTTTAAGATCCTTAATAGTTTCATCAGCACCCTTCATTAGGGGGATTTCTTTTACCACTTGTTTTATATCATCCACAGAAACTCCTTTAAGGAGGGCTACCCTCTCTTTAAGGGCGTTTTCGAAATCCATATTACCTTCCATGGCTTTTCTGGTAATTTCCGAGATTTCGGTTTCAACGCCTGCTAATTTACCTATTTCATCTATGGCTTCGCCGTCTATGAGTACGTTATCAAGATCAAATGCTATAAGTTTAATCAAAAGACCACCGAGTTTATTAAAATTTAAAAAGATGAGTTTAAATAAGATCCAGTTCTGCTAATCTTTCTTTGGTCTTCTCTACTCCAAGTTGAGCGTCTTCAAAGCTTTTTGCACCAGTACAAACCACTTTTCCAGATCCGAATAATAGGAGTACTACTTTTGGATCTGCAAGTCGGTAAACTAAACCGGGGAATTGTTCTGGTTCGTATTCTGTGTTTTCAAGGTCCAGGGCCACTGCCTCTAAGTTTAAAGTTTTCCCTAAATTGGCTGAGGCCACTATGTTCTGAATCTTTATCTCAAATTCGTGGGGTATTTCCACGTCAAGGGTTCTCATTTTATCCACAGCTATGTGAATAGCTTTTTTTGAATCCTCTATTGATTTTGCACCGGTACAAACCAGTTTACCTGAACCAAATATAAGTGCAGCTGTTTTAGGCTCCTTAAGCTTGTAAACCAAACCAGGGAACTGTTCCAGATTATATTCAACACCTTCAAGTGCTGGAGCTACCTGAGGTAGTTCAATGGACTTCCCCAGTGTGGCAGAAGCCACAATGTTCTCAACTTTTATTTCCACATCTGTCATTTCACATCCTCCAAACCATCATTAAAAAGATCAGTATTTTACATTCCATAAGATGTTGGTTGAAGATCAAGCAGATTCTAAAATATTCAACACCTTATAGAATCTCAAATTGTTGAAATTATATATCTGTTTATATATAAACCATATTTATAAAGAGTTTTCATCTGCTACTTGAAATCTTAATGAAGTCTTAAAAAAAATTTTTTTTATAATTTATAAATTTTAGATTTTAGTTTTTAAATCTTAAGTTAATCCATCACAAAATCTTAAATTAATCCATCACAATATAACCCAAATCACCAAAGAAAGTACATTCTATGCTTCTTTTTCTATAAAACTTTTTTTACCGCATTTAATAGTAGTCCCAAACTGTAACATTCCAGCTTTGGAGGTTTGTGACGTAAATATTAACCTGGTAATTTCCAGGTCCTGCTGAGACTTCCAGGGTTTTTTCTTTTTTTGTTACAGCTTCGGTAGGTTCCCATGCTATGGTACCGGTGGTTAAAGCGCTGCTGTTCTTTAATAAATCAACAGTCAAGATATTGATACCGTTGTTTAGTTGGGGTGTTGCAGACATGACGACTTTACATTTCTGACCCTGAATATTGAAATTCATTAAACCAGCAGTGGGCTCAGTATAGTTTGCTACCTGATGCCAGGTAGCCTGAGGAGTAACTGGTTCTGTTGATTGATTAACAGGGCTTGAATTGTTAGTTGTCGAATTGTTAGCGGTCACTTTTCCATTATTTGTCTGTAACAAAACCCCGGCTGTTATTCCTAAAACAGCGATAAGGACTATAAACAAAATTAAGAGAATTTTTGTAGATTTAACCATTTCTTCACCTTACATGTTTTTTTTTTATACATTAAGCTTTTTATATATTAAAATAACTTCTTCATAAGTTAAAATAACTTCTTATACGTTAAAAAATAACTTCTTCATAAGTTAAAATAACTTTATAATTTTTAAGTATTTACCTTATTTTCACAAAATTTGGCATTACCATCATTTCTTTCAACATTTAGGACTACATTCACACTAATTACAGATTATATTGGAATGTTATCCATTACAATATTTATAGTTACCATTACCAAAAAAAATTAAGTTTATAAAAAGTTTACAAATTCGATTTAGTTTTTTTTGATAAAACTTATTTCATAGATGTTTATTAGTACTGCCAAAATTTACATTTAAAAGTAACTCAAAATTTGCATCAATACCTCAAAATTTAAATTAAAACATCAATACCTCAAATTTACATTAAAATATTTTAAAATAGAATACTTAAACATTTAACCATAGAAACTCTAAAAACATTTTTTTATAAATTTAAAAGATTTGATTCTTGTTTAAATACCAATGGTTATGTTAAATCTAATTTTTAAATAAAATAAAGTAATATTATATAATATGAACTATAAATATGAATTATAATATATATTTTTTATATTATAATCCACAATACGCTGCCCCAAGGGGGGTGAAGATATGAATGGGCCTAAACTTTACCGTGACCAAATAGATGGTTTAGGAATTGAAAACTTTGAAATGGATGTATCATCTATTGAATCAGCTATGAACACTTTGAATACACTAGCTGATATTAATGATATACTGAAAAAAATTAAATACAACATCCATATTGACATCAGGAAAATCCGGATGGATTATATAAAAAAACTCCGGGAGTTAGATGAGTCCTCCAGAAAACCAGGGTTTTTAGGCCGGCAAAAGTCCTCTGAAAAAATCATTAAAAAAAAGAAATCCCTGATGAAAGAACGGGACTTGAAAATCAGATCCTACGAGATAATTGAGAAAACTATAAACAGTTATATGGAACAAATCGAAGATTCAAGTGTTTATATACGTAATTCTATTCAAAATAAAGTTAAGTAGACTAGATTACAGAAAATCATTGCATCCGAAATTTTGAGACAGAAATATATAATAATTTCAATCTTTTTAAAGATTTAAAAGAAAAGATAATAAATAGTTATTTAAAGGCGTTTAACATGATCGAAGTGGAAGTAAAAGCCCGTGTAACAGATTTCAAAGAAGTTAAGAAGAAATTGTCTCAAATGGGAGTTTTAAAGGTTAAAACCGAATTTCAAGAGGATATTTACTATAACGCACCCCACAGAGACTTTGCTCAGACCGATGAAGCTCTCAGGATAAGGAAAATTCCACATAATAATGGTTTTAAAATATTTTTAACCTACAAGGGAGCTAAAATGGATGATGTTAGTAAAACCCGCAAAGAAATTGAGGTAAGTGTTGAAAATAGAGAAGATACTGCATCAATCCTGGAAAATCTGGGTTTCACCCCGGTTGTCACCATAAAGAAGGAGAGGATGATTTATCAACTGCATGATCTGGTGATATGCTTGGATGATGTTGAGGGTGTGGGAACCTTTGTGGAAATAGAACGCGGCCTTAAAGAGGGGGAGGACTTTCAGGATTCCCTGGAAGAGATATTTAAAACCTACCGGAAACTGGGGATAACAGACGGTTTCGTGCGTAAATCTTATTTAGAACTCCTGGGGATCCATTAGACCTTAAAAATTTATTTATTCCTCTGAAAAATCCGTTTAAAAAGAAAAAAAGATTAAAAGATTATTATCAAAGAATTTATCTGTAAAAACCATCAAAAAAATTATTTGTAAAAATTAAAAAGTCATGAAAATGATAATAATATAAAAATAGTAATAATAAATTATATATAATTATAATAAATAACTGGATAAAATAATAAAACGCCATATAAAGAAAATAAAAATGGCATATAAATAAATATAAATTGGTATATAAATAATCCGAAAATAAAACATTATAAATACCATGAACAAGCTTATTCTCATAATCCGAGGATGAATAAGGGATCTTCAACTGTAATTTTTAAAAAGTAAGGTGGGAATAATTTGAAGCATTTTGTAAGCCCCTATAATCAATCAGTGGATTTAAAGTTTCCAAAAAAGATCACTGTATACGACACCACCCTGAGAGATGGTGAACAGACCCCAGGAGTGTGTTTAAGAACTCCAGAAAAACTAAAAATTGCAAAAAAATTAGATGAACTTGGTATTCACCAAATAGAGGCTGGATTTCCCATAGTGTCGAACGAAGAGAAAAGGTCGGTTAAGGCCATTGTCAGCGAGGATCTCGATGCAGATATACTGGTGCTGTCCCGTACCAAGAAGGAGGACATTGATATAGCCATTGACTGTGGTGTCGATGGTATAATAACATTTATGGCCACTTCTGACCTCCATTTGAAGCATAAGTTCAGGATGACCCGGGAGGAGATTTTAAACGTTTGTATGAAGTCTATAGAACATGCCAAGGACCATGGAATGTTTGTTGCCTTCTCTGCTGAAGACGCCACCCGGACAGATCTGGATTTTTTAAAGGAGATCTACAAAAAAGCAGAGATTTACGGAGCAGACCGGGTACACATCGCAGACACTGTAGGGGCGATAAGCCCCCAGGGCATGAGTTATCTGGTAAAAGAACTTCGATCAAACTTAAAAGCCGAAATAGCCCTGCACTGTCACAACGACTTTGGAATGGCCCTTTCAAATTCAATTTCAGGACTCCTAGCTGGTGCTAATGCTGTTTCCACCACGGTTAATGGCATAGGTGAACGGGCCGGTAACACCCCCCTGGAAGAGCTTGTTATGGCCCTCAAGATCATATATGGAGTTGATCTCGGTTTTAACATCACCAAATTCTATGAACTCTCCCGACTGGTGGAAGATCTGACCAACATCAAAATCCCCGAAAACAAGCCCATAGTAGGGAGAAACGTCTTCCGACACGAATCAGGGATACATGTAGACGCCGTACTGGAAGAACCTCTAACCTACGAACCCTTCCTACCGGAGTTAATAGGACACCAAAGAAGAATAGTTCTGGGAAAACATTCTGGTTGCAGAGCAGTTAAAGCCAAACTCGATGAATGCGGTATAAACGTCACCAAAGATGAGTTATGCAAAATAGTGAAGAAAGTAAAAAGGGAAAGAGAAGAAGGTAAATACATTAATGACAAGCTTTTTAACCAGATAGTCAGATCAGTGCGCGGTCCTGTGGATATCTAGAGATGGGGGAAATGGGCATGAATATCACAGAAAAAATACTGGCCAGGGCTTCAGGTAGAGATGAAGTCCATCCGGGAGAGATTATAGAAGTAAATGTTGATCTGGCCATGAGCCATGATGGGACTTCACCCCCCACCATTAAAACCTTTAAAAAGATTGCTGAAAGGGTGTGGGATCCAGATAAGATAGTTATTGTTTTTGATCATAACCTGCCGGCCAACAACATAGGATCAGCTGAATTTCAGAAGATTACCAGGGAGTTTGCCCGTGAACAGGGAATAAAAAGTATTTTCACACATGGTGAGGGCATCTGTCACCAGGTCCTTCCAGAAAAAGGATTTATAAAACCCGGAACCGTGGTGGTGGGTGCAGATTCACATACCTGCACTTACGGGGCATTCGGTGCCTTTGCAACTGGAATGGGAGCTGCAGATCTGGCTGTAATCTATGCCACGGGTAAAACCTGGCTTATGGTACCGGAAGCCTATAAGATCAATGTCAACGGCACATTAAGACCATATGTAACTGCTAAAGATGTTATTTTAAATGTAATAGGTAAAATAGGTTCCTATGGGGCAACCTACAAATCCCTGGAATTTTCAGGGGAAACCATTGATCTCATGGATGTCTCATCCAGAATGACCATCTGCAACATGGCCGTGGAAAGCGGGGCTAAAAATGGGATAATAGAACCGAACAAAGCTGTTTTAGATTATTTCAAAGAAAGAGATGTAGGATCCTATGAGGTATTACGTTCTGATAAAGATTATCAATACCAAAGTGAATATTTATTTGAAATCAGCGATTTAGAACCTCAAATAGCCTGTCCCCACAACGTGGATAATGTATTTCCGGTTTCAAAGGTGGAAGGTGCTGATATTGACCAGGCATTCATCGGCTCCTGTACCAACGGCCGTCTGGAAGATCTGAGGATGGCTGCAAAAGTTTTAGAGGGAAAACAGGTTCATCCAGATGTTAGGCTGATAGTTGTGCCTGCCTCAGTCCAGATATATCAGGATGCCATGAAGGAGGGAATTATGGACACTTTCATCAACGCCGGGGCCATAATCTGCAATCCAGGATGCGGTCCATGCCTGGGGGCACATATGGGAGTTTTAGGTGCGGATGAAGTCTGCATATCCACTACCAACCGAAACTTCGTGGGAAGAATGGGAGATCCCCAATCTGAGGTCTACCTGGCAAACCCTGCTGTAGTGGCCTATTCAGCCATAAAAGGGGAAATAGGATATCCAGGGGAATAAAAATATTCAAAGGAATAAAATATCCAAGGAAATAAAGATATCCAAAGGAATAAAATATCCAAGGAAATAAAGATATCCAAAGGAATAAAATATCCAAGGAAATAAAGATATACAAAGGAATAAAAAATCAAAGGAAATAAAA
>JADGNH010000064.1 GCA_017883605.1 Methanobacteriaceae archaeon | reverse complement strand
GGAATCAGTGTAACAGATCTTGGATTGGCGACAACACCCACTGTGGAACTGGCAGTTACCGGAACCCATTCCGACGGAGGAATTATAATTACAGCAAGCCATAATCCTGCAGAATGGAATGCACTGAAACTTCTTAATGAAAAAGGGGAGTTTCTTTCAGCTGATGATGGGATGAACGTACTGGAAATTGCTGCCGGTGAAGACTTTAATTTTATTTCTACAGAGCTGATGGGTTCGCTCGAAATAGATGAAACCTGGGGGAAAAAGCATATTGACCTCATTCTTGCTTTAAATCTTGTAGATATAAAAGCAATTAAAAGCGCAGGATTCACAGTAGCTATTGATTGCATAAACTCGGTCGGAGGAATAATTCTTCCGCAGCTCCTCAGGGCTCTGGGTGCAGAAAAGATAATTGAACTGAATACTACTCCCGATGGGAATTTTTCTCACAATCCTGAACCATTGCCCGAGAATCTCAGGGATATATCGGAATTTGTAGTTAAAGGACATGCTGATATCGGATTTGTTGTTGACCCCGATGTTGACCGTCTTGCAATGGTATGCGAGGATGGTGCAATGTTTGGTGAGGAATACACTCTTGTATCGATTTCTGATTATGTTCTGAAAAAAACACCCGGGAATACGGTATCCAATCTGTCTTCAACAAAAGCACTCAGAGATATAACTTCGGGATATGGCTGTAAACATTTTTCAGCATCTGTTGGTGAAGTTAACGTTGTGGAAGAGATGAAAAAAAGAAATGCAGTAATAGGAGGAGAGGGGAATGGCGGAGTTATTTATCCTGAACTTCATTATGGACGGGATGCACTGGCAGGGATCGCACTTTTTCTTTCTCATTTGGCAAAAACCCGGCTGAAATGTTCCGCTTTACGCCAGTTATATCCGCAATACGTTATTGCCAAGAAAAAAATAACACTTGCCCCATCTGTTGAATTTAGTAAGATTATTGATGCTGTTAAGAGACATTTCGACGGTAATCTTATTGATGAAAGAGATGGATTATGGATTGAATATCCGAGTGGCTGGGTTCAGATCAGGAAATCGAATACTGAGCCTATAATGAGAATTTATGCTGAAGGGCGGTCAAACAAGGAATCAGAAGAGCTTGCAGATACCGTGATCAAAATTGTTAAAAATTTGTAAAATCATTTTATTTTTTTCTGACCTCAGGAATAAAACGACAATCATGAATGTCTGTAAGTCATATAAGACAATTATTTATTGATGTTAAATATTGTTAACAGGAAATTGAAGAACAACCCTTTTTAGTACTTTTGTGGCTGATTTTTTTTAAATACTTTAATTATATAAGCCACAACCATAACATATGAAATTATGTATGATGAGGGGGTGCTGTCATGAACGCTTTTGATTTCCTCACACCAGATCGAATAAAAAAGCCCGGAGAAGGCATTACCATGATGCTGGATAAAGGTATGGGTCTGATAGCGGTAGAAGACCTTATGGAACTGGCATCGGAATACGTAGATCTTGCCAAGCTGGGATGGGGGACCTCAGCGGTTCATGACCGAGAAATAATAAAGGAGAAGGTAGAAACCTACCTTTCCTATGGAGTGACTCCCTATCCTGGCGGGACTTTACTGGAGGTGGCATATCTCCAAAAAAAACTGGACCAATTTTTAGACGAAGCTCAGAAACTGGGTTTTGGGGCCATTGAAATATCAGATGGTTCGGTGGACATGCCCCGGACAGAGCGGGAGAAAATAATCAGTGAAGTAAAAAACCGCGGTTTTATGGTTATAACCGAGGTGGGAAAGAAGGATCCTACAAAAGACGCCCAGTTCACACCCTATGATCGGGTAAGGATGGTTAATTTTGATTTAGAGGCTGGTGCAGATAAAGTTTTAATTGAAGCCAGAGAGGGGGGTAAAGGTATTGGTATTTATGATGGTAACGGAAAGGTTAAGGAAGATGATGTGGAAATATTTATTGAAAATACCAATATTAACAACATAATCTGGGAGGCTCCCCAGAAGGACCAGCAGGTCTATTTGATCCTGAAATTTGGATCAAACGTTAACCTGGGGAACATCCCTCCAGAAGAGTTAACAGCATTGGAAACTATGAGGTTGGGTTTGAGGGGAGACACTTTGGGAAAGGTGAATCTTTAATGGTAGAAAAAATTACTATTATCGGCGGTTATGATAAGCTCGGAAATAAAGAGTCTGTTGAAGAAGTCATAATAAAGAAAGGAGAGATATTTGGGGTAGTAGGTCCTACGGGCAGTGGTAAGAGTTCTTTAATCGGTGACATAGAACAGTTAGCCCAGGAAGATACGTTCTCCAAAAGAAAGATCCTGGTAAACGATGAAGAACCCAGTTATGAGGACCGAACCAACCCCCGTAAGAAAATGGTGGCACAGCTATCTCAGAACATGAATTTCCTGGCTGACATGAGTGTAGGTGATTTTTTAAGTCTCCATGCCAAGTGCAGGGGGGCCAGCAGTAAATGCGTGGATGCTGTGGTAAACCTGGCCAACACCCTCACCGGAGAGCCCATAAAAAAAGATCATGAACTCACCATATTAAGCGGAGGCCAGTCCAGAGCTTTGATGGTGGCTGATGTTGCTATTATAAGTAATTCACCCATTGTGCTCATAGATGAAATTGAAAATGCCGGTATAAGAAAGCACGATGCTCTCAAAGTCCTGGCCGGCCATGGTAAAATAGTAATGGTGGTAACCCACGACCCGGTACTGGCCCTCATGACCGATAGGAGAATAGTGATGAAGAACGGTGGAATGCAGCAGGTGGTAGGCACCACCCCTACTGAGAAGTCCTTATCCAAAAAATTAAATAAAATAGACGAAATAATGCTGAGTTTAAGGGATAAAGTGCGTAACGGGGAAATTATTGAGGATATTGAACTGGAAGGCTTGGGATTATGAGGATGATAATAATGAGGATGATAATTATATCATAAATTACCTAGATTTTTTTTTATTAATTAAAATTTTTTTTTATTCAAAATCAAAAATGGATTTTTGGAGCTTATTTTTCAGGAATAACGGAAAAGTATTGGAATAAAAGGTTTTCGATTTGTTGTAGTAACAAATAAATAATATAATTATTGACAAATAATATAATATATATTCTAAATGACATAATAATGGTGTTTTAAATGGAAAACAAACAAAAAATGGGAAGGACTATCTCTAGTCGTAGAGCAAACTTAAAATCAGCTAAAAGAACTGATTACGGGTTTACATTGGTTTTTACTAGCATAGCTGCATTTTTGTCAGTGGCGCCATATATTTTTCCTATGTTGTCAGGCAACAGTTATTTGATTTTGGTGGTTGTAATTTTCGTTTTGGGAATTATAAATGGATACACCTCCAGCAGAAGTACTGAAGCAGCGTTGGAAGTTCCCACAGATGATACAACTCCTGAAAAAACCATTGCAGATACATTAAAAGAGATTAACAACACACTAAAAAAATTAGGGCGGCCATAAAACACAATAAAGATGAATAAACGTCCTTCTACAAGTTTAACATGGTCTTCATGGTTTAAGGAAGTTTATATTTTGTATCAGTTAGTGACCGATCCCACTTGATGCCCGTAAGCAAATTATAGCCGGATAATTTCAGATCAGTAATAGATAAAGCCTTTCTTATAATTTTTTTAAGGAAAAACTCTTTAATAAGGTCATCCTTAAGCTATGTTAACTAGAAAAATTCATAGCTTTTTATAATTAATAGAAAGATTAAAGAAGGTAAAATCCTTAGTGTGATAAATATGAGAAATGGTATTGTGGTAATGTCGTAATTACCTACATTTTAATGTTTTATTGGCTATTTTTTTATTTACTAAAATTAATCAAATACTCAAATGTTATTTAACAGTTAGTTTAAAATTTTACTATACTGTCATGGACATTTTATTCCTTATTGATTTTATATCCCTAAATTGATCGCTTATCCAGTCGTAAATATTTCTGTTGGCAACAATACTGTTTAAATTTATTAATCGTTTTTTCCTCTCATTTTCACCCATTGTTATAGCCTGGTAAAATGCCTCTGCTGTTTGGCTAATGTCATATGGATTCACAGGGATGGCTTCTTTTTTGATCTCATCGAAACAACCTGCTGTTTCAGATAATATTAGTACCCCATTCTCTTCGTTTACAACTGCTGCTTCCTTGGGAACTATGTTCATGCCATCAGAAATGGGATTCACAATAATACAGTCGTAGTTTTTAAATGCCGCCACAACCAAATTGTAATCAGCTTTAAAGAGGCATTCAACGGGTTTCCAATTATTTCTAGCATATTTACGATTTATTTCTTTGATGATTGTTTGAACATCATTTGAATAGTTCCTGTATTCCTTTATCTGTTGTCGGCTGGGTTTTCCAGTTGTTAAAAAGACCACTTTCCCCAGGTACTCAGGATGTTTCTCTAAAAAAATATTGAATGCTTTGAATCCTCTTATAATATTTTTGCTTAGGTCTGTCCGGTCAGTTCTGTAAAAAAGGAATTTATCTCCCTTAATTCTTTTTACAACCTTTTCTTTTTCCAGTACTTCCTTTGAAGCTGCCAGGTTCTTTATTCCCTCAGAATCAACTGAGATAGGGTAACTCTTAACATGGGTTTCGTTGCCGTTGTAATGTACTATCTGGTTTTCGTAGTCTATTTTGTCTGCAAACTCTTTGCAGGTTCCAAGAAAGTTGTCCACGTATCTTGGAATGTGGAAACCCAGGAGATCGTTTGCGAGAAGACCATCTAATATGGACTCCCTCATGTATTGGGGTAGAATTTTAAAGTAATCGGATTGTGGCCAGGGAATATGTATAAAATGACTTAAAAAAGTTTTTCTCAATTTACGACGAATAATTGCAGGACAGAGATAGAGGTGATAGTCCTGTAACATTATCATAGGCTCCTTATCATTGCGCTTGCTTTCTTCCACCACATGATCCGCGAATTTCTTGTTCATATGGAGGTAACCTTTTTCCCAAGCTTGGTGAATGTTATCATCAATGTCCGGGGTGTAGGGGCTGTTCCACATGTAGTGCTGTAAAAACCAAAGAAGTGGATTACTTATTACACTGTAATATTCTTCGTAGCGTTCCTTCTCTTCTACAACAAATTGAACCCAGAATTTGGGATCCCGTTCGGGTATGGGTACCCTGTTTCCAGGGAACCTTGCTGCTACCACCGCATCTCCTAGGGTCATGGCACTTGCAATCCAGACACCATTCAATGTTTCCATTAGGGGAAGTAATGTTGATACAAGCCCGCCTGCACCTCTTTTAATTTTTATATCGTCATTTTTGTGTTGAAATTCAATGGGGCCCCTGTTGGAAACTACAATTAAATTTTTATCCTTTAAAAACTCCAATATTTCTTTTTCATGGGGATAGTTCATGGAATCACATCATCCTCCAACTAATTTTTATAAATTAAATCATCTTAAACTAATTTTTATAATTAAAAACTAATTTTTATAATAATATTCTAAACATTTTCAATTATCCTTTTAATTGAAGCTGTTAATTTTTGTAGTTTTTTTGGGGATTTAGATTCTATGTAGATCCTTATTAATGGTTCGAATCTGGAGTGTCTTACCAATATAAACGAATCTTCCATTTCGACCCTCAGACCATCCACTGTGTTGATGTCCTTTTCAGAGTCAAAACTTTTTTTAATAGTGTCTATAACTTGCATTTTTTTTCCGTGTTCACAGTCTAGCGTGAAAAATGTGCAGGGATATTCTGCTATTTCTTGGGTCAGTTTGGAAAGGGTTGTATCCTCCCTGGCAAGTATCTCAAGCATGCGGACTACAGCAAAGATTGCATCGTAGCAGGTCTGTAATTCTGGGAAAACATACATTCCAGGTTCATCACCACCGAAAACTGCATTATTATCAATTACATCCTTTAAAACTTGGTTTACGGATGTTTTTATGAGATTTCCACCGTACTGGGATACCACTTCATCCAGTGATTGTGATGCCACCACTGAAGATACAACTGTACCTCCCTGTTCTCTGTTCAAGGCGTCCCTTGCAAAAATTCCAAGTATGGTCTGGTCCCTGATGATGTTTCCACATTCATCGATGAAGATGACACTATCACTGTCATTGTCAAGGGTTATGCCAATGTCAGCTCCAACAGTAGTTGTGACTTCACTATCAAGTGATAACCTCTCAGGTCCAGGTTTAGAAAAGTTTAGGTCATGTTTTGCATCTTTAATACTTATAGTAACTGTTTCGCAGCCCATTTTATTCAATATTTTTGGTGTGAAGGGTGCGCTCATCCCCATTTCACAGTCTGCCACCACCATGAACGATTTACTTTTTATGAGTTTTGTGGCAGCTTTTTTTAAAACAGCCTTTATATATTCTTCTTTGTACTCATGGGCATATCTTAGTTCACCTATACAGTTCCAGGCTACTTTTTCACCGTTTCTTTGTTCTAGTGGAATTGTAAGTGTGCTGAATATTTTTATACTCACATCTTCAGGTCTCAGATCGGATTCTGCCACGGTGATCATGACTTTGGTCTGATATAAACTCATAACATAATGTATGACTGGTATCGGGGCAATTCCAAAGTCCATGACGTTAATTCCTGCAGACATCAGTCCAGTGCTTATGGATCTTTTTATCATCTGGGAGGGTGTGTTAAAATCCCTGCCTAAAACCACGCTTTCACCAGGGCCCAAGTAGTTGCCTATTACTGTGCCTAGGTGTGATGCAAACTTGTTGGTGATCTCTGAATTCACCTTTCCCCTAATATCGTAAACGTATTTAACCATTTAACTCTATCCTCTCAAAATTAATTTAAATAATGTTTTAGTGAATATCTGAGTCTACTGTATTTAGTGAATATCTGAGTCTACTGTATTTAGTGAATATCTGAGTCTACTGTAGAATCAGCGTAAATTTCCACTTCGTTGTATATTGACGTATCGGATCTAATAGTGCTGTGATGGCCAATCAGCACGGAACTACCTAAAATGGCTCCCCTTTCAATAACACTGCATCTTTCCAAAATACTTTTTTCATCAATTATGCAATCCTTTAAGTGAGAATTGGCTTTTATAAGAGTATTGGGAAATATTACGGAACCTTTAATGGTACAGTTCTTCTCCACATAAACATGTTCGTTTAAAACTGTATTTTTCCCCAGTCTACAGTCCTTTTCAATAAAACAGTGATTTCCTATAAACACCGGACCAACTATTCTGACACTTTCATGGATGTGAACATCATCTCCAACCCATATGTTTCCCAGCCGGCCAACACCTTCTTTCATTTTATGGCCAATTGGTTCTGGCTTAATTTTTTCCCCTAAAACATCGTAGTTGGCCTTTAGATACGTTTCTGGTCTTCCAACATCGTTCCAGTAACCATCCAATATGTATCCGAAAACTCCTGCTTTTTTTTCAACTAAAACTGGGAACAGATCCTTTGAAAAATCAATTTCACCTTTTTCGGTTTCAATGTAATCAAATACCTCTGGTTCAAGAACGTATGTACCAGCGTTGGCCATTTTACTGAAAACTTCTTGTGGGGAAGGTTTTTCAAGAAATTTCACGATCTGATCATTTTCGTCAAGAACTGCAATACCGTAGTGGGTTGGATCATCCACCTCTGTCAAAACGATGGTTGCTATGGCCTTTTTTTCCCTGTGAAATTTTAACAATTTATTCAAATCAAGATCAATTAAAACATCACCACTTAAAACAAAAAAAGTATCATCTATGTATTTTAGAGCTTTCATAACTCCGCCTGCAGTTCCCATGGGACGGTTTTCAACTAAATACTTTATATTCAGATCGTTATGTTTAAGATGGGCTTTTATATGGGTTTGAAAATAGTTTAGGGTTATAATTATCTCCCTGCATTCCGAATTTTTTATTGTTTCTATCACATAATCAATTAGAGGTCTATTAACCACAGGAACCATGGGTTTCGGTCTTATAGTGGTGAGGGGACGTATTCTTGTTCCTTTTCCCCCAGCCATGATCACGGCCTTTATCATGAAGTCTCCTCCCTAATATCATGAAGTAGTATGTAATATTTTATTTATCTTTCAATGTAGATATAATATTTGGTCAATAAAAATTTATCCATGGTTTATTTCGTGGTATAACATAATTTAATGGTCGTTTACTTCAATAACCATTTAAAAAATCTTTGAACTTCATCTACACTCCTAACATAAAATAGTGAACTACTTTTCACATAATCCGGAATTTCACTTGAAAGCACTAGTATACTGGCAGTTCTGATCTTGCCTGGTTTTCCAAGTTCTTTAAGTTTGGTGAATGCATCGAAGTCGGTAACATCATCCCCCAAATATATAACCCTATTCAGATCGTATTTTTCAAGAATTTTTTCAACTATGAATCCTTTATCCCTACTGATGGGGGGTTTAAGTTCCACAAGTTTACGTCCCTCAGTTAATTTGAGTTCGCTTGTATCAATAGAATCATTTATAGCATCCATTATTCTCTTCCGGGCATTTTCCTGTAGTTCGCATTTCCTGTAGTGAATGGAAATGCAAATACCCTTATCTTCAAACATCAAACCACTTATTTTGGATAATTCACTATTTTTCAATCTTTCAGCATTTTTTTTTATATCCTCCAAATATTTTACGGCTTCAGGGTCAATGAAAATTTCATCATCGTTTATATATTCCATTCCATGGTTCCCAACGTAGAGTATTCCATCTACCCCCACCATGGCCTTGGCGTTCTGGACTGATCTGCCGCTGATCACACCTACCATTTGGAACTTTTCTTTGAGTTTCGATAGTTCCCTCTTCATGGATGGAGTTACAACAGCCTTTTCTGGTGTTGCTGCGATTTCACTGATGGTTCCATCGACATCTGTTAAAATAGCAGATGTATTATCATTTTTAAATTCATAAAGTTCTTCTAAATAATCAAAAAGGTATTTTGACATTATAAACATTCCTTGACATTATAAACATTCCCTTAATTTTTTAATTACATTGTAAGGATCATCAGCCACCACTGTGCTTCCAAAGAGTTCCATTCCCCCAATATCTGCTGTGGATTTGGATATGTCACCGCGGTCTACCATTTGAATTATGTATGGGAGATCATCATCTTCATTCATTGAAGGACATGAAATGGCCATGTTAAAGGATTGTACCCCTAAAACATCGATGAAGCACCTTAAAATATTAAAAATAACCTTTTTAGTCTGATCCATTTTTGATGGAGATCCTGGTGAGATTATGATAATTTCTTTCTCCTTAATGGGTGTGATACTTGCAAATAACTTTACCTTCCCCAATTTATGGGAAAGCCCCAGGGATTTATGTACCACATAAAGGTCGTTGAAATATTCCTCTTTGGTTTCTTTTTTATACTCATTACTGGCCCTTTTTAATGATTCCACCCGTGCGTAGGATCTGTCCCTTGTCATCAGAATCTGTGCATGGCCATGTACCAGTGAAGCACCTGCTCGGGGAAGGCAATTCCATACAAAAAATGGAAACTTGTAGTTTTCGTCCTCGTTGAACACCAGGTCAAACCATTTGAAAGAAGTGTTAAGGTAATCGGACAATTCTTCTAGGTTAAATTTAAGGGGGTTATGTTTTTTAAATATTACCAGACTACTCCAAGCATCGTATTTGGCTATGTTGGCTGCTGTTATTGAATGCTTACCTCTAACTCTGCCGAAAACGTCTTCAGGAGTATTTTCTTCAGGGCTGCAGAAATCGCAGTTTTTTTCTGAATTCATGATAAGATGCTGCAGTTTAATTCTTTCTTCAGAAAGATCACGGTTCATTCCTGGCCTTTCAGATCTGAGGGAGTTGTAGAGAGTTCCCTGTCCAGTCCATTCGTTGAAGATGTTAATTATCCTCTGCTTTTCCAAGTTTTCAAATACATCTTCTACTTTAGAAGTTAACTGGCCAGAATCATTTCTTTTGCCAAAGTAACTTAAAACAAGCGGCTTCATGGATGGAACTATCTTCAAGGTTCCAACCTCAGAGTAGAAGGAATAAATTCGATTAAATAACTTGTAAGATTTTTCATCAGCCTTTTTTAAATCATTAACATTGTATTCTAGTTCAAAAATGGAATCCATTGACATTCACCATCGATCCATGAATTTACCTAAGTTAAAATCAAATTCTCAATTTTGAGAAAAGAAAATTTTCGTCAAGGTATAGTTTATTTTAACTCGTACTTATGATTTTAGAGTGATGACATGGAACAATGTAAAAAACTCATTGCTAGGGAAAACAAGTAACTCATCAGTTCTTTGGAATAGGTGACCGGTAAGCTAATATTTTTGCCTTGTCCATATACCGTAATTATACCTCATCTTCTATCCACAGCCAGTTTACTTTGACCAACTAAGCTCCAATGAGTATACTGCTACCTTACTTTAGATTTTACAAGGTCCGATGCAAACTCTAAAGTTGCATTATAGAGATAT
>JADGNH010000063.1 GCA_017883605.1 Methanobacteriaceae archaeon | reverse complement strand
GTAAATTGCATGGAAAGAGTGGTAAAAAGAGTTGAGAGTGAATTAGATGTTAAAATCTTACCAGAAAAAATTCCTAAATAGTATACATGAAAAAACTTTTCATATCGAAGGTTTAGAGCTCTTAGCAGTCTATGGGAGTTACATCAGAAATGAACTCACTTCTAAATCTGATGTGGATTTTTTTGCACTGTTCCATGACGGTGAAAGACTGAAAAAAGGTGAAGGGATATTATATGACATCCTAAACACTAAATGTGAGGAGGAACTGGAACTCCCGGCATCACTATATGCTGTTAGCGAAGATGAGGATATTGACCAATCATTTCTTTATGGTATCCTTACCGAAGGATTCTTAATCACACCAGCCATCTCCGAATATCTGGTTCAGATTATTAATCCTGCTCCTCAGGTGCTTTTCACTTATTCCATGGACCAGCTATCTTCTCTAGAGAAGGTAAAAGTGAACCAGATCCTTTACGGCTATTCCCAAAAGAAAAAGGATAAAAGGTATAATTATGACGGCGTAATCCAGGATCTGCAGGGTAAAAGAGTGCGTTCGGGAATTATGGTACCTCAAAAACATGAAGGAGAACTGGAAAGCTTCATGCGAAATCATAAATTGAATTATCAAAAAAAAGTGGTTTTTGTATAGCTATCTAGAAGTTAATTTTTGTTCGATGTAGATAATTGAAGATTGTAAATTCCGCACCTTAAGCAAAACAGTTGATATGCAACATTAAAAATCAGAATTATATAAAAGAGACGAAAGTATGGACATTTCAGATCTGGATAAAAAACTAGCAGAGTTTAGACATTTAAAAAGCTTAATCGAAGGCATATTCAAATTAAAAAAAGAATTAATGTTTCTAGATCGTCTAAAATGCCTATCAAACTTTAATTGAGATTGTGTCTAAAAAAAATCTTTTATATCATGTTTAAATTTTGAATGGCGTTTATATTGTTCTTTCAGGTATTGTTTTCTATTCCCAAATTCATTAGACTTAAGGAAGCCGGATCTCAATGTGCTCTTCCTGGCCACTAACCACTGTTATGTCTGTTTTCATTGGAGCAAATTGGTCAGAGATGACTTCAATAGTGTATGAACCGGCTGCTGGAGCCGAAAGAGTGAAAATACCGTTAACATCCGTCAAGGCAGCGATATCAGGAAGTGGAACCGGTCCACTGGAAAATGAAACTCGTGCTTGGGAAACTGGGTTGCCACTACGGTCTTTAACGACCCCAAAAATCACGCTTGTGGATTGTGTCATCTATATCTCCAAATAAAAAAAACTGGTTGGGTTGCTGCATGTTAGCAACAACCCTGAAACAAATTTTTATTCTATTTCTTCCATGCGACCATGTTGTTGTATATTGGCGTAACGATCCTGGTACCGGAGTTTGTTGTTGGGCCACCGTAAGCATGAATGGCGATGCCGTAGCGGCCTCCATTGATAATACGGTACACTGCACTGCCGCTTTGCCCGCCGTAGGTATCTATGTCGTAGTAGACCTTCCGACTATTTACACTATCAATCTTGTGATAGTCGTACCACTGTGTTCCTGCAGGTTTATCACCGGGATAACCAGAGATATTCCCTACAGATGCAACCAGGTCAGCATCTGAATACACGCCGAACCCAAACCAACCCACCGTGCTGCCAAGGTCTTTCGAGAGTATAATCGCCCCATAATCGTAATTTTGGTCGCCACCATTGGTCCAGCCGGTTACGGAACGGAAATTATTGCTGGTAATTGACCCGTAGGGAAGTTGATTCCCGTTACGTCCTGGCATGACCAAGATGCTTTTAACCCATCCATCACGCCCTGGAACACCGCTATTTTTAATGTAGACAACATGTCCAGCAGTCATTAGTGTGTGGGGTCCAATGAACCATCCCGTACCGATCCACTGAGAGTTGTCCGCAGCAGTGATCAGCAAGGAGGCATGTGCACGCCATGGATAGATCGCCGTATTGTTGATTTGCACCCTATTATCAGGGCCATGTACTGTTTCAGGTTTTATAAGCTCACCAAAAGAGGCTTCTGCAATGTCACGCAGTTTCGATGTGTCTGGTGCAGTGTAGATCTCTTCCGTTGCAGCTAAAAGTTCCTTATGTCCTGCAACCAGTTCGCTTCCATCTGCATTTACTTCGTTTGTTTTGGGAGCCTTACCCTCTACCGGCGCCTGAGAAACAGATTTTTCCACAAAAAATTCGGTTTTTTTCCTAGTTTGGTTAGAAACTGGTGTATGCCCACCAGTGGGCTTAGGTACTTCTTTTTCTGGCATTTTGTTTTTCTCCTCTGCAGTTTTTCCAAAATCCCAGTGGTTCCCTCTCAAATGTAAATCCTTATCTTTACCTGGGATTATGAACCGATATATCCACCTTTTTAATTGTATTTTATGTAGTTTCTTACTATTAAGTATTTCTTAAGGGTGCAGATCTGCAACAAAAGAAACATTCAAACACATGTTTCACCTTCTCTAACTTGATTTTTCAGTGTTTTCGTTTATTTAAAGGATGTCCAAATTTTATATCCTGTTTTGAAGGTTTTGGCTCTTTTATGGCAACCCATATGCTTTAAAATCTAGAATTTCAAGATGATAATATTAATCATTTTAATGAACCGGAACTCGAATAAAATTAATTTAAGAACTACTACAGGTTTAAGAAAGTTATGATTTGACTATAAAGCTCTGTAAAGTATTGGTTATGAAATAAACAATTATATTAGAGAACTTCATATAAGCATCCATAGTTACCTACCCTAATAAATATTACAGATAGCATATCAAATTTATGAGGGAAGAATATCAATCAAATATAAACTATTTATCTACATCAGAAATTCTAAAACTGGTTTGAAGGGAATTATAATTAAATTACTTTTTTATAAAATCAGAAGCCGTATATTTAAAACCTTTAAATTTTTTTTCAAATCTTATATGTTCCCAGACTTATGCTAAAACTAATATAAGAGAACTTTTAAAACTAACTAATAGATAAAATATGGCTTTGTGGTTCTATGACAGTAGCTGAGACATTATATGATTTTTTTAGCACCCAGCTGGGGCTTTTGCTAGTGGGTTCCATCGTGATCCCGGTGATGTTTGGTTTATATGCCCGGTATCAGAAATTGCTAGAGGAAAGAAATAGAAGAGAGCTTTTAACCAGGGTAATAATATACAGATACGGCCTTATAGATAATGCCTGTAATAAAGGGAGATATGATGAGGCCTTAGACATCATCAGAGGAAATTCTGGTGAAGATGATCTGTATAACCCTATGATGCCCGATATTGAACATAACATAAACATATTTGGCCTGATCATGGGGGCCTTAGATAGAAAGGAGCTCAGTAAAGGAGCTTTACCTGAACCAATACTGCATCTATCCCAGCTTTCCAAAATTTTAAACGAGATCATGGAAAGTTCTGAAAGTGAAAATCATCAGAATGATTCCCCGGGTGAAAATCCCCAGAAAGATTCTGAAGGAGAAAATCTAAGGGCAAATTCTGAAGGAGAAAATCTAAAGTTAGATTCTAAGGCAAACAGTCGCCGGAAAAGTTATGCAAAGAGGAATCAGGTTCGAAAAATTTCTTTTGCTTTAAACGAACTGGGGACGGATGCAGAGGGATTCAAAACATATTTCGACAATTTCCAAAACAGCATATTTGGAATTCGTTTTAACGATATCAGAACTTCATTTTTCCAATTTAAATTGAACCTCGCCAGTTCAAGGGCAAAAAGATTTCAATCATCTATTGGTTCTTTGATTTATTCTACTATTTCCCTGAAACAGGCCGATTATGTGAGGCCCGGTATACATTTTGGTGAAAGACAAAAATATTATTACCACAAGGATTATGGCTTCAGAATAACCTTTCCCTCAGTAAATTGGCTTGCAAGCGACAATATCTTGAGAAATTATTTAAAAAAAGCCTATCACCAAGGATCGGAAACACAGATCCCACTGGTACTGGTGCGGAAAGAATATGGGGACTTTTATTACGAGAATGTCAATGTGGTAGTCAATAAAAGAAAACAAGAACACCAAAACTTAGATGACTGTCTGAAACTCCATATTCAGGATGTAAAAGACACCTTTGAGAAGATAGGGATAAAATGGGACTGTGAACATAAAGCAACAGACCCCAAAACCAGATCCGCTATACTGGAAGCATATTTTGTGGGAAAGAATGGAAAAACTTATTGCCAGCTGCAACGTTTTATTATGGGATTTAAAAAGATTTACACCTTAAACGCCACCTTCAACACTGAAGATGTTGAATATCTCAAAGAGGACCTGCAGAAAATTTTCAACAGCTTTGTTTTGATAGATTAGAATAAAACAGCTTTTTTAATAGAGTAAAATAACGCTTGTTTTTTTTAATAGAGTAGGATAAAACAGCTTTTTTTAATAGAATAGAGTAATCCAGCTTTTTTTTAATAGAGTAGACTATAATTGAAAATATTAGGGGTTGAGATAAAATTAGGGGTTGAGATAAAAGCTGCTGTAAAGCAGTACCACACCATAAAAAATCCATACTGCTATGGACACCACTATGATATCCATCCCTCTTCTTTTAGTTCCACATCCCGGGCGGGTGTATAAATATAAACCAGATATAAGTGCCAGGGGTAGAAAGAGCACGATTCCCACAATTCCCAGGTACTGGACTTTTTTATATTCAGCGGCGATTTTATCTATCTTACAACCGCACTCTATACAATAAACTGCATTCAGAGGGTTTTCTGATTGACATTGAGGACATTTAGCTATATTAACTTCTTCAGATTCCATGGGGTTTCTCCTGATTCTTTAGATGGGGATTCTTGTTGAACTTAAATTAGGATTCTTGTGATGAGTTAAAAGACATGAACATAGTTAATTTTGTTTTATGGGTTTTTATTTGTTGCTTTTTATTTTTCAGTTTTAACTCTAAAAATTTTTGAATTAAATCTTTTTCAGAAATAAGATCTAAAAAAAGTATAGTGTATCTAAAAAAAAGTGGCAGTATATCTAAAAAAAAGTATGGTGCTTCTGAAAAAAGTGATGGTATAAAATTGGGAATAAAAAGGTTTTCGGCTTGGTGTTAAGTAGTAAAGGGTATATTTAGGTTTTAATTAATAGGAATGAGGAGGCGGAAACTTTTTTTTTTAATGATAATACCAGCCCCAGAGGCGGTGGGGCATCTTTTTTAGATGGTTTTAGAGTTATCTTTTTAGATGGTTTTAGAGTTATCTTTTAGATGGTTTTAGAGTTATTTCACCTTATTTTATGCTAGAAATTATCCAAAAAGCAAATTTTTATTAGTCATTATCTACAAAGGAAGTTCGGTGGTAAATTTGGCTGATATTATCTCTAAAATTAAAATCTTAGAAGAGCTGGCAAAATTAGGGGTAGATGATGAGGTTTTTATAAATACCATCGATAAACTAACCAGCTATATAGTTAATGAATTTCAAAGGGATCTGGAAGATATTGAAGGTAACCTGAAAAAATTTGAAGAGAAATATGGATTTGAATCTAAAGAATTCATTGAAAGATTTGAATCGGGAGAGATGGGAGATAAAATAGACTTTATTGAATGGGCATCCCTCTATGATATGCAGCAAAGGGTAACGGAAAGATTGAACGTGGTTGAAGGTGGCCAGAATGAATCAAAGCTATTTTTCTGAAGTTAAGGCCGCTTTAATTGTTTCTCCTGTAGTGGAATCATATGTCCATAACCAATTTTTAAAGGAACTGGAAGGTTATCTGCAGATCGAGGCCTTCTTGACCAATGATGATTTTCTGGATATATTCCTGTATATTACCGTTGATGAAAAACCACAGATAACTAAGTACCGTGTAAACTGGCAGAGTAGGGAGGGAACCTTGAAAAGGAGATGGGATAATAGCTCACATTACCCGGATATTGAAACCTTCCCTCAGCACGTGCATATCGGGGAGGAGGTTTATCCCCACCAATTTTTTGATATTTTTGAGATAATAGGAGTGGTGGAAAAGGAGATAATGATAAGTTGAGGTCCTCTCCATCTACTGTATCATATCCATTTGAGTATTTCTCAGTTCCAGTTCTACGTCGCGTTTTTTCTTATTCTTTTTGGATTTTTTGATGGTTGCTCTGCTGGTTAACTCGGGAAAGCTGCCGTCGGAAGGAAATAGTTTAAAAACCTGCCCTTCTTCCTCTAATTTTTTCTTTTTCTTGGCCATATTATCAGCAACCCTACCTTATAGATATTTTCGGGCTTTTTTGATGCCAATAAATTTCACAGTTTCTTTAATAAAGCAATTAGGAAACGTTTTCTTTAAATAATCATCTGTGAGAAGTTAAACCATGATTTGATGTTCAGTGAGACACAGTCAAACTCATATTTTAATATAAAGTATTCTGGAATATTTAATATAAAGATTCTGGGATATAATTTTTTACTAAAAATTCTGGGACATAATTTTATGAATTATTAAGGTAAGCTGGAATGTAAATTTAGTTGAAAATAGGTAAATTAGTTTTATAGTTTAAATCGCTAATTATGATCTGATAGCATATTCCTGGGTGATTAAATTGGATCTGAGAAAACTGGTGGCGTTAATAAAAATGGGAAGGCCCTTTGTAGTGGTTGCCGGGCTAATTGCCTACACTTTGGGCTTGTCCATGGCTTACTACCAGCTCCAAACCCTCGAACCCACAAAAGCCTTTATGGGTCTTTTGATCATGGTATCCGCCATATTCATGGCCCACTACGCCAATGAATATGCTGATGTGGATACCGACTCCCTCACCCGCCGTACCTGGTTTTCCGGTGGGAGCGGGGTTTTACCATCAGGAATCATCCCCAGATCATGGGCACTACGGGCGGCCGTCCTTCTTGCTTTACTATCCGTTATCCTGACTGTATCCTCATTTTTCGCTGGAATTTTACCGATCCAGGGAGTTTTTATAGTTGCCCTGGGCATGCTGGGGGGTTGGTTCTACTCCATGCCGCCCCTGCGCCTGGAAAGAACTGCCGGGGGTGAGCTGGACAACGCTCTCCTGGGCGGTTTTTTAATGCCCCTTATAGCTTATGTCCCCCAGGTCGGCCACGTAGACCTTAAAGCTGTTTTAATCCTCACCCCCATATTCCTGGCGGTGATGGTAAATCTTCTGGCAGTCCACTGGGCTGATCGGAAGGCAGATGCGGTGGTGGGAAAGAATACCCTGGTGGTGCACCTGGGAAAAAGGACCAGGATCGTCCACGCAGTCCTGACTGCATTTATCTACCTATCTTCGGCTTTTTTAATTGTGGTGATTCCCTGGCAGGTTATCCTGGCAATTTTCCTGACCCTGCCCCTGGCTTTCTGGGCTGTCTCCAATTTTGAAAAGGGGCCCATGTCCAGCTCTTTTTTAATGGCTGCGGTGATGATTTTCTTATCAGTGGCATTTTTTATATTTTAGTCTAAAATCGATATTTTGAACTCATTTATGAAGCTATTTCTAATAACCAATATGAAGCTATTTCTTTTAATAATCCATATGAAGCTATTTCTAATAACCAATATGAAGCTATTTTTTTTAATAACCCATATGAAGCTATTTTTTAATGAACCAGCTTACCCACCGGGGCAAGATAAATTACCATCTCTTCATCTCCATCTAAACCTAAAAGCTCATCAATGTACTCCTGGTCATAGGCAGCGATGGCACAGGTGCCGGCTTCTATTGCCTCACAGGCCAGGTACAGGTTCTGGCCCACATGACCGGCATCCATAGCTATAACCTTGTGGGAAGCCAGACCGTAGCGCCATTCCATTCGGTAGGGTATGGCACTCCAGATGAAAGTCACAGCAGACTGGCCTGCGAATCCCTGGCCAAAAGTGGCCTTGACCATCTTCTCTCCTATATTACTATCTTTTGATTCTAAAATCAGCTGGTTAGTTAGGGGTAAATAGCGGTATATGCCCGGTTCAATTCCTTCAACATTAAACACGGCCAGGTAGGTTTCCAGGGCATGGCGACATCCTGCTGAGGGAACATTTCGAAAAGCGTTTCCTCCCGAAATCAGGCGTACGCCCTGGGTAGCCCACAAAAGGAAGGATAATTCTTCAAGATCCAGAGGTTCCCGGCCATAAGAGCGGCGGCTCTCCCGGTTTTTGATAGCTGTGGTTAATTTTAGGTCATATCTTTTTTCCCAGTCAGCTTTAATGAGATCAATCCGGGGAGCATCAGCTGGATGGGGTTTTTCAATGGGGGGAACACCAATTCCCCTGTTCTGGTCTGTTTTCGAAAAATCTATGGTCTTCCGGATGCTGTCTTTTAGAAAATATCTGTAACTTTTTAATGGACCTTTATCACTGTTATTCATTTAATTTTTCCCCCTTTAAAGAATTTAATCTCTTTTTAAAAGCTAATTTTTATTACAAGAACAAATCTTTTTTTAATGAAATTTAGAAGAATTAGAAGACTCTTTTAATAAATATAGAATTTAAAAAGACTCTTTTTAATAATTTAGACCTTTTTTAATTTAGAGAATTCTTATTTTTAATAAATTAGACCTTTTAGTAATTTAGGAATTTCCAAGCCCTAATGACCCTAAAATTGAGATTAAAGTTCCACAATTTCAAACTTGGAACCGCTCTTTATTTCAGGCCGGGCGTAACCCACGATATTGTTGATAATGGTTATAGTAACTATTTTTTCGCCTTCATTATTGAAAATAAGAGTTATATTAACATCTGAGATGCCTATTGATTAAAGTTGGCCAATTTCATATATTTTACCGACGCTGTAGGTCTCAATTTTTTCCATCCAAATGTCTTATACTTATCCAATCATTAGACATGTAACCATCCCATTATTTTTATATAAATTATTCAAATTTATTTTAAATCATTTAGATCGGTCTAATTATTTCTGAATCATTTCCAGCCTTTTCAGGCAGGCCCCTGTGAATGCAGGAATGTCTCTTGGCCCTCTGCTGGAGATTATATTGCCGTCCTCAACTACTTCTTCGTCCACGTACTCTGCACCGGCATTTTTAATATCCTGAATTATAGACTTCCAACCCGCCACCCTCCGCCCTTCTAAAACCTGTGCTGTGATTAAAAGCTGTGGTGCGTGGCATATGGCAAATATAGGCTTTCCAGTTTCAAAGTACTCTTTAACAAAATCTACGGCTTCTTTTTCACCCCTCAAATTATCAGGGGAGCATCCGCCGGGAATTAAAATTGCATCAAAATCGTCGGCAGTTACATCTTTAAAATCTTTGTCGATTTTAACCAGTGTACCTTTTCTCTTACCCTTTACAGTTTTTCCCTCTTTTAGTCCTACATGGACCAGGCCGTATCCAGCACCGCTAAAAGCTTTTGAAGGTGCGGTGTATTCCACATCTTCAAACATGTTATCAATTAACACCCCTATAATTTTCAAACTAATCCCTCCATTTTATATTATGTAATACAAAAAGTTTATAATTTTTCTTTTTCATCCTGATGAATACAAAAAAGAGCTAAAAAGCCGGATATAATTTAAAAAAAATTTGAAATGTTCAGGAGATGTTTTACTAAAACTGAATATGGATTGAAAACAGTTTATCACAATTTCTTTAGAAAAACATTAAATAAAAAAAAGAAAAAAAATATTGGAAGTTTTTTTTTATCTGAGTCTGGAGTACAGTCCACCGCCAATAATACTGAGTAGTCCTAGAGCTGCTAAAGCTAGTGGAGTACCGGTTTCCTGCATAGGCACTGTTTCGGCGCTAACTGGTTCTGGTTCTGGTACTGGTGCTGGTGCTGGTACTGATAGGAAAGTGTAGGAATCATTGGCCACCGGTACTGTTATTTCATCATCGTTTTGTCCGAATAGATTAGCGGTTACTTTTATTGGTCCTGTGTCAGTGACTATGGCTGGTGCAAAAAGTTCTACAACATCTCCAGGTTGTAAGTCAGACTGACCGCCGTTTGTGATAATATTTATTCCAAATGATACGTCCCATATCCAGGTTTGAGTGGTTGGGTTAAAGAAGAAAAATGCTTCATCTGGATAATTTTGCATGTTGTTGGTAATTATTTGGTTGGGGTCATTATTCAACATCATCATAGCTTTTTCAGGTTCAAATTGAAGACCGGTTTTAGGGTCAACTGTGACTTCAACAGACGGAACTGATACTGGTTCATCATTAGCCTGTACCAAAACATCTGCAGCGACTTCGTCGCCCGGATTTGTCACGGTAACGTTATCACCGGTTTGAGGATCAACCACGGCAACGTCTACGGTGGGATCTACTGCAGAGACTGCTCCACCAAGTAATAGACCTACAGAAACAATGAGTAAGAACATGGTTGCTATTTTTCGCATACTTTTCACCTCCTTTTAGATTGTGAATCTTGAATGCCAAAAATTGTCATGAACCATATTTTTATCCTTGACTACTATAAATTTCGTTGAATGTTCCCTTGTAGAATAATTCTCTGAAACCACTTTGCAATGAATGGTCAGTTGCTATCATTAATATGGGCATCCAGTATATTTTATATATGACCAGTGA
>JADGNH010000170.1 GCA_017883605.1 Methanobacteriaceae archaeon | reverse complement strand
CAATAAAAAGATTGTTGCTAAAGCTCCTAATATCACTGCAACTATGAAAATTATTATTCCCTTCATTATATTTCCAGCGTACACCGTACCAATACCTGGCAAGAAGAAAGATATAATCAGGGCTAATATAGGGTTTGCCATTTTTTTTCACCTCCTATACTTTATATGGTTACTATTGGTTTAACTAATTAATATTTTTTTACTTCAATCCTATTATAATTATAGTAGATGATTTGAGGATATAAGTTAATATTCCAAAAAATAAGAGCATAATTCCAAAATAAGGTGCCCAGAACAAATTCAAAACTCCCCAAATTATTAAAGATGTTCCTATACCTTGTGCCCACTTGTTAAAATCATTAGATGATAAATAACCCAATTAGAAAATTCATTTTTATCTCTTTTTGTAATATTCTGCTCAGCATTAACAGTTAATTTTAATATTTTGCTGTGAAATAAATTAAAATGATAAATTTAATCCACCAAAATTAAAGTTTAGAAAACCGTAAAATAACTTAGATTAAAAGTATCTAACTAAATTAATTAAATGTTGATATGACTTTTTCAATAACTGCAGGGTTTTTTATATAAGATTGTATTATTACGCCCTTTCCGTTTTTAATGAAATAGTATGTTTGCCATGATTTTGCATCATTTGGGGTTTTTTCAGTGTAATTATATTTTATTCCATTTATTACGCTGGTTTTAATGTTCTTTCCTGATGTTGCAGTAGCAATATCGTCTTTGAAATCGTTGAAAGTAAGAATAAAGTTTGTTCCATAAGGTACAACCGTAAACCTATTTTGATCAGTAGTGTTTTGAGAGGAATCTTCAAAAACATTAACACCACCTACTGCGTTGTCTTCCGTATGCCATCCTGTAGGGTATTGGAATGACATATATTGGTTGCTATAATTTTCATACGTGTTACTGGTGCATCCGCTTAAAAAAACCGTTCCCATTAGAATAAAAATCACCAAAACACTGCTAAATAATTTTTTCATATTAAACCCATTAATGTTTAAACTTCGCATTTATTATAAATTTATATAATTTCTGTTATAATTTATCATAAATCAACACCAATCGAGGAGATTTAAGACGTCAATAAACTAAATAAAAGTTTAAATTAACCTTATATACTATTTAAACTTATTATATGTCTTATTTTCTTTAGATGGCCACTCTTTAGGTTTAGTTACCTGTTGCTTTTGGGTGTGAACTTCGTTTAACGAATGTTCAACGACGTTCTTTAAAAAAAGTGAAATCGTACAAAAAAAATCATTATTTTTTCATAATCCTTTTTTATACTAAATAAACAAATTTTTATACCAAAATAAAGTTTATGATGCAGATTTATCCACAATTATCGCAGATTTTTCCACTTCTTCCGGTTCAAACACTTCAGTTTTTGCTAAGCGGTTCAAATACCGGTCACGAGGGCTTCCAAATGCAAAACCAACGATCACATCCACAATCAGGGGCACCCATAAAATTTTGGAAAGATTTCTTATAAAAGCCTTTCTATAACCCATATTGCCTTGAAGAGCCTTTACTCTGAGTCTCATGACATCTTTACCTAGAGAAGCTCCATATTTTCCTTCAAAGTAGGTGAAGTATCCTATTATTAGAACGGCCGCCAGGATAATCCAAAAACTTAATATAGAAAAAATATTGGCCAATGCTATCAAAGGATATATAACTGCAATTATAACCCATAATAACAGGGTTAAAATCGCCATATCAATTATCAAAGCCACTAATCGCTTGCCCCACAGTCCCTGCATTTCATATCACTCACTATAAACGATTTAAATCCGTTAAGAATTTATTTTCCTGGTTTAAATCTGTTCAAAAAGTTATTTGCTGGTTTAAATCTGTTAAAAATTATTTTCCTGGTTAAATCTGTTAAAAAATTTACTTTTTTTAGTTTAAATCTATTTTAAAATTTATTTTATTTTTTAAAAATTTATTTTCTTTAGATATTCCATTATTTTCTTCTTATATATTACATATAGAATCCTTTTAAATATAGATTCGCTTGAATTTATCTTCGTGATCTCAGGGGCATATTAATCAGCCCGTGAAATTTAACATACCCTGGGCACTGGATCAGCTATAGGTTCTTCCAGTATCCTTTTACCTCCCATAGAAGTCTCCAGGATCACATGGCGGTCGTCTGTAACCTCACCAATTATCTGGGCTTCTTTACCATATTTAGTGTTCCTGATGGCCTGCAGAATGTCCTCTGCCTTGTTTTTATCCACACCAAATATTACCTTTCCCTCGTTAGCCACTTCAAAGGGGTCGATTCCCAGCATTTCAGATGCGGCAATGACTTCCCTTTTGAGTGGTATTTTTTCTTCGTCGATGAGCATTCCCACCCCGGACTTGGAGGCCAGCTCGTTTAAGGCGTTGGCAATACCTCCCCGGGTGGGGTCTTTCATGGCATTTACGCCCCCAATATCCAGAGCAGCCTTTACCATGCCCCAGACAGGTGCAACGTCAGATTTAAGATCGGTTTCAAAACCAAAGCCCTCCCGGTAGGACATCAAGGAAATCCCGTGGTCACCCACGCTTCCAGTCAGTATTATCTGGTCTCCCACTTTGAGACCGGAATCCCTTTTTACTTCTCCCCTTTTTACTATACCCAGGCCGGTAGTGGTTATTATGATCTTATCCAGCTTATCCTGCTCCATAACTTTGGTATCTCCAGTTATTATGGCTACATCAACTTCTCTGCAGACTAAATCCATTGATTTAATTATACGCTCCAGATCATCGCCAGAAAAGCCTTCACTGATAACCATGGCATTGGCAATGGCCAGGGGCTTAGCCCCCATAACCGAAACATCGTTCACAGTTCCGGCGATGGATATTTTACCAATATCTCCCCCGGGGAAAAAGATGGGATCAATGGTGTGGCTGTCTGTGCTGATTACAATCTCATATTCACCTAGGGGGATGGTGGCCCCGTCATCCAGGTCATCCAATCCCACCCCCCCATTTATCTTCTTATTTGTAATGTTTCCCAGTATAATATCTGATATAAGGCCCTGCATCATTTCTCCGCCAGCCCCATGTGACATGCCGATTTTCATTAGATTCACCGTCTCTTTAATTTTTTTTTAAACTCTTGATTAATCTTTAATTTTATTCAAATCCCATATTAACTTATTAAAATCTTTAAAATACTTTTTTAGGCAGTTTATGATTAATACAATTATGATTTAATATTAATTTTGATTCAAAAAAAATAGAGTGATAG
>JADGNH010000169.1 GCA_017883605.1 Methanobacteriaceae archaeon | reverse complement strand
TAATAAAAATATCCGACATTGGCAGAGAAGTCATAAACGGATAAAAAACGGTTTTGAGGGGTGAAAATCGTATTTTCCAGAATTTGATTCATGAAGTTATATAACTTTAAGTCCAAATTATTCCTATGGAAAAGTACAAGGTCAACTTCTCTGCGAAAAAATACAAGGTCAACTCTCCCGAGGACAGCCAGGAATTCGTAACCACCCGTTCCTATAAAAAACTTTATAAAACACTTAAAAAATTCAAAAAGAAAAAAGGAGAGATATTACATGTTACAGGGGCTCCTGGAACCGGTAAATCAACAAACCTGTACCATGCCCTGAATGAACTGGATTTAAAGGTCTATGATCTGAAATTTGGGATTTCAAAGGTAGATGCCAGTTCAAAAGATGTTTTCAAAAGTGTTTATAGAGTTTTAAGGGATGATCTCCGGGTTAAATCGAAAAAAGAGGTTTACAAAAAGCTTTCAAAGTTTGATGTGGTTTTAATTGCCGATTCATTCCACGACTCCCATCTCACAAATAGTGAGGTGGTGGGTTTCAGCCAGTGGAGCGATAAAGCTGGTTTCAGGGCTTTACCATTTTACCTTCGATGCATCCGGGAATATTTAAAGCACAGAAAAGATTTCAAATCCATGAATCTGGTTCTGCAGACCGCCTGGAGGGTTTATATTAGGGGAAAAAAATATGATCTATTCTCTGATCTGGGAATTCTCTCCCCAACCCTGGTTTTCCTGCTGGAGAGAATGTTCACCGTGGTGGAAATATCCTATTGCGAAGAGGAAACCATAAAAATAGTAAAAAACCACCTTCCAGATGCTGATGAAAAGCTTATTCACAGTTATATCAAAAAGTACGGGAATAAACCCCGGTTTATATGTGACGCCCTGGACTTTGGAGAATAAAAGGTAATGGAATAAATAGACCCTTAAGAAGGGTTAAGGGATAAATTAATAAGAAGAATTAAGCTATAATTAAAGAAAGAATTCCAGGATATAAAGAAAGAATTCCAGGATAAAAGATGATAAAAACCCTTATAAAATCCATCAGAATCAGCTGGGCATCCAAGAGCGTGAACATGTACCTTCTGGCCCTTACCTATGCCTACTTCTCTGGCGTGGCTATCAAAAATCCCTACGAAATACTGGAAGGCCTGATTCTGGTATGTGCACTCTGGGGGGCTCTTTACAGCTTAAACGATCTTACCGATATTGAATCCGACCGGAAAGATCCGAAGAAACAGCAAAGGGCCTTTATCCAGGACAGAATCGAGAAAAAATGGGTGGTCCTCTTTGTGGGGGTTCTGGTGTCCCTGGTCTTTATCATCTCTCTGGCCACTCTGCCACCGTCCTTCACCCTTATTTTGGGTCTGATGCTCCTAAACCAGGTCATATACACCTTACCGCCTATCAGGCTTAAAGATACTTTTTTGGCCCCTTTTACCAGCACCGCCAACAATTCGGTGTTGAGGATAGCCTCCTGCTGTGTACTCCTGGGAAACCTGTTCTTAGTTCCCCTGAGCGTGTACCTTTTTATGTACACCGCATCTCTGGGGACTTATTTGATGTACAAGGGAAACCAAAAGCCAGCCAGCATAATCGGCGCAGTGGCCGGTGTAATTCTGGTCTACACACTTTACACTAGAGATATGAACATCATACAGCTGGCAGTGGCAGTTCTACCCGGATTCTTAGCCGTTGTTCCCCTATACCTATCCCTCTTCATCCAAAAGGACAAAATGGTGTTTATAGCAGATATTCTCTACCATCAAGTGGCCATGGTGTTCTTCCTGGTTTCAATAGTTTATATACTCTTTTACGGGTGAATTAAAGAAGATGATTATATTTTGTAAATAAGAAATATTTGTTATTTAATATATTTTCGTTATTAAGTAAAAAAATTTAGAATAAAATAACAGGAATAAAGAAAATTCAGAATAAATTAACAGGAAATAAAAAGAAATAAAAGAAATTCAGAATAAATTAACAGGAAATAAAAAGAAATAGAAAGTTTAAAAAAAACTTAAAGAAAATTTAAAATCCTAAAACAGTCTCCCCAACTTCAGGAGGGCCTTTGGTGAAACTTTAATCAGATTTTTTATAATTTCTTTGGTGTTTATGTTTTCAAGCTCCATATTCTTAAAGGCATCTCCTATGGAGTTCAGTTCATCATCAGATAAACTTAGAAGGTAGTCTTTAACCTTCAGCTCTTTTTTGAAAGGTTTGCCTATCGCTTCATCACATTTATCCTGGTATTCTTTCAGTTTCCTCTCAGAATAATCGCCTTCTGCAACTGCCGCTGCAGCAACTTCACCGGCATAAACCCCGGCTTCCATGGCGGTAATTATCCCCCCGCCGGTTACTGGATTCACGTGTCCTGCTGCATCACCCACCAACATCAGGTTGTCAGTTGTGAGTTTTTTAATCATACCGCCCACTGGATCTCCGCCGATATTCAGCTCCACTGGCTGGGCGTTCTGGGTGGCGGGGCAGTTTTCCACAAACTCCAAGAGGTGATCGTAGGCGCTTTTTTCAGTCTTGGTGCTGAGAACCCCCAGACCTACATTGGCAATGTCATCTCCCTTGGGAAATATCCAGGCGTATCCTCCCGGGGCCACGCTTCCAAAGTAGAACTCAATGGTGTCGGAGTCTTCCATTTCCACGCCCACCATCTCAAACTGGGCTGCTGACTCCATGTTTTTGGGTTTCACCGCGGTTTTGAGTCCGGCCCATCTTCCAACCCTGGACTCCGGTCCGTCGGCAGCGATGACTATTTTAGCTTTGATCTCGAATTTCGTTCCCATGCTCTCTGCATTTACGATTAGATGGCCGTCTTCCCTTCTCATCCCGGTGGCCAGGGTTTTGACCATGATCTGGGCACCGGCCCGGGCAGCGTCCATGGCCATATGCTTGTCAAAGACCTTTCTCTCCAGGATGTAACCTGCCTCGGGAAGTTTCACCCGTTCCTCGTTGAGACAGACGCTGGTACCGTTTGGAGCTACCATACGCACCCCGCTGAGCTCTTTAGTCACCCATCGGCTGCTGGGCTCTATTCCCAGCCCCTTAAGACCTTCCTTTGAAACACCTTCAGCACATCTTTTGGGAGCTCCTATCTCTGATTTTTTATCTATCATAAGCACTTGTGCACCGTTTAAAGCGGCGTGCTTTGCCGTGGACGAACCAGCTGGTCCAGCCCCTACTACAAGAACATCAGTTTCCATTAACATCAAAATACACCTTTCATTCTGTAAATATTTGATTTTAATTAATATTTCATTCCTCT
>JADGNH010000062.1 GCA_017883605.1 Methanobacteriaceae archaeon | reverse complement strand
GATAACAATATCATGGTAGCCAGAGGCCACAGCCATGATACCACTTCTTAAGGCTAAGCCACCCGAGGCACAGGCTGCTTCCACTCTAGAGCTTGGAATAGGATTGAGACCCGCATGGTCAGCTATTAGGGATGATATATGTTCCTGCTGGACAAAAAGACCTGCAGACATGTTTCCAATGTACATAGCCTCCAGATCTGCACCTTCAATATTAGCATCTTCAATGGCCTTCATACCGGCCTCTGTAATCATATCCCGGAATGATGTATCCCACAGTTCTCCAAATTTTGTCTGTGATACACCTATAATTGCAACATCTCTCAAATTTACATTCCCCCATACTTATGATTTTAATTTAATCTGTTTGATTAAAGTTTCTAATCAGCATAAACTCTTAATACTTAATATAGCCTTTAATTTCTAGATATTTATTCTGTAATCTTTTAAAACTGTGTTAAACCTGCCATCCGTAGTTTTCCTTTGAATTTAGCATAAATAGCGTAGTCCACGTAGCTTTTATTCTGGATCATGTCCTGGACTTTAGGTGACAGTTCCCTCTTTTCATCTATTCCATCTTTAACCGTGATGCTGAAAGCATCGCTCCCTGCACCGGATCCATATGAAACAGCCATTATTCGATCTCCTGGTTCTGCTATGTCCAGTATCGCTGCCAGGCCCAATGGGGTTGCACCGGAATAGGTATTCCCAATAAATGGGGTTAAAAGCCCTGTTTCATATTGTTTCTGGTTGAACCCTAATTTTTTGGCTGCCCTAATGTAAAACTTGCCGTTGGGCTGATGAAAGACCGCATAATCATAATCAGCGGCTTCTGTTCCCATTTTATTGAAAAGACCCTCTGCACCGGCTAGCACATGTTTGAAGTAGGCTGGTTCACCGGTAAATCTTCCCCCATGTTTGGGGTATGGTTTTCCTTCCCTCCGGTAGAAGTCTGGGGTGTCTGTGGTAAAACTAAAGGTTCCTTCAAAATTTGCCACGGTTTTGTCTTTTCCGATGACAAATGCCGCTCCCCCGGCTGATGCTGTGTATTCCAAGGCATCACTGGGAGCACCTTGTGCAGTATCAGCGCCAATTGCAAGACCGTATTCAATCATACCCGAATCAACCAGCCCCATGCATATCTGCATTCCTGCAGTGCCTGCTTTACAAGCAAATTCCAGGTCAGCTGCTGTTAAATTAGGTGCAGCCTCCACAGCCTCTGCTACTATTGTTGATGTTGGTTTTACAGCGTAGGGATGTGATTCTGAACCAACGTATACTGCTCCGATTTTTTGGGGATCAATCATGGCCCTTTTAAGGGAATTTCTTGCAGCTTCCACTGACATGGTTGCTGTGTCCTCATCTGGAGCTGGTACAGATTTTTCATTGACAACCAATCCTCTGGAAATTGCTTTTGGGTCGTCTCCCCACACTTTTGCAATTTCCTCCACTTTTATCCTGTATGAAGGTATGTAAACTCCATATCCTACGATTCCTGCCATTTAATATCACCATTTATAACTTTAAATAAATTCGTTAAATTCTTGTTACTAGGTCCGTCTGATAAACTAAGTCCCTTTGAATAAAACTAAATCCATCTGATAAACTAAGTCCCTTTTTGATATAACTTAAATCCATCTGATGTAATTAATTTCTTAAATATAAATATTCCTTTTTAAAAATTAGTCTTTCTTAATATTAATAAATACTTAATACGAATTCTTTAAAAGATTACAACTTAATTATACTATTCCATCATAACTTATAAACTTTGGCATGGATATCCCTCCCACCAAACCGGATGAAAAATAAAATGAAGCATCCCTAACCAATTAGACCATTATTTATTTAATCAGTCACCTATAACATAGCATGATGTATCCTGAAGATAAACAGAAAATGAGAGAGTGGATCTGGAAAACTTTGGAAGATAAAAAATTATTAGACAGCCCTAAACCTGGTTATGGCAGGATTCCAAACTTCAAAGGTGCTGAAAAGGCTGCTCAAATGTTGAGAGGTACGGAAGAGTGGATGGAATCAGAGATGATCTTCTCAAGCCCTGACTCAGCACAGACCAAGGTACGAGAATATGCCTTGAGAGACGAAAAGCTTTTGATTATGGCCTCCCCAAAATTAAAGAAAGGTTATCTCCTCGTTGATTCTAAAAATTTGGATGGCCATGAAAAATCGGCTTCCACCATAAGGGGAGCTTTTAAATATGGAAAAACATTGAAACATTTTCCTGTGGTGGATCTGGTAGTTGAAGGTTCCGTGGCAGTGGATCTCTCTGGAAGAAGGCTAGGGAAGGGAGGGGGATACGGAGACCAGGAAATATCCCATCTTTTTAGGGAGAAATCCATCCATGGAGATACTCCCCTGGTTACAACCATTCATGAAATCCAGATTGTAAAGGAAGTACCCACAGAACCACACGATAAAAAAATCAACATGATAGTGACTTCCCAAGATGTTATAAGAATAAGATAATAGGGGATTTACTTAAACTAGAAAAATTTAAACCAGGAAAGTTTTTTGGAAATGTTTAGTAGTTTGGAAATGTTTAATAGTCTTTAATCTTTAATAAAATTTTTAAATTTAATCCTAAATCTTAAATAAGGGTTTTTTTATGAATCCTTAAATCATTAATAAATAAAACTTCTTAAACTTTAATAAATCTTTAATAAACTTCTTAAATCCAGTTTTTCTATGTCATTAAGGTCTTTCATGCCATATTTCCGGTACAGCACATCCCATTCTGTGGCCCTTAAAATATCCTGAAAAGAAGTATCGGATGTTTCACCTTTTCTCAGTTCTTCTAACTCCAAAATACTGGTTTCAAGGATGTTTTCTGCATCATCCATCGCCATGAGGTTGCTTATTAATCCAGTTTCATCTTTAAATGATTCTTTAAATTCTATGCCTTCCAAAAAGAACTTTTTAAACATTTTATTTTGATTTATAAATTTATAAACTAAAAGGAGCTGTTCCTGTAATTCCTGTAGTTCTTGTGGATTTAGATCCAATGCAGCATCTCCATTTGATACAAGTACATGAAATTAATAAAGCATCTATCTGCACTATGAAAAATTAATAACACATCTATCTACATTTAATTGATTTTCTATTAAATCCAGCTTTTTAAATGATTTCCATAAATCCCCTTTTATAAATCTAAACTTTCCAATCTCTCCCTAAACTCCTTCCTGTGCCTTTTTTCCTCTGCTATTATATGTTCCAGGACACCTACCACTTCTTCATCGTTGATTAACTCTGCCTGACGGGTATATATTTCTATACCTTCAGTTTCTATTTTTATCTGCCTCTGGAGCATGCCCTTCAGGTCATCACCACCAAAGTCCAGTTCTTTATGTTCCATGGTGGGTTTTCCACCTCTCTTGGTGATTAAGTCGGCCAGCCACCACATATGTCTCATCTCATCCACTGCTATGGCCTCTGTAACCCGGCTAGGATCGCATTCTTCCATAATAAAGGAGTTCTGAGTGTAGATCATGGATGCCTCCAGTTCCCTTACAAAATCCAAGTTCAACATCATTATTATCTCTTCTTTATCCAAATTAACACCTCCCAGATTATTTTAAACCATAAACTATCGATCCATTCACTATTAAACCATCAAACCATCCATCAACCATACAACCATCCATCAAACCATCCATCCATCAAACCATCCATCAAACCATAAACCCCATAAACTATCAATCATCTAAAGAACTGAGATCATCCCGTTTTATGTAGGCCAGTCCCTGGAATATGGCCACAATATCCTTATCTTCATCGCAAATGTCCACGGTGTAGGTGGCCAGCTTAGGATTTCGGGATATTTCCCGGGCTTCTGCCGTGATTTTACCCATTTTCACGGCTTTCATGTAGGTTATACTGACGTTTATGGCTACAGAAACTTTTCCATGGGAATTTGCAGCAACTGCAAAGGCAAAGTCGGCCAGCGTAAATATTGCTCCCCCATGAGCCGTTTTAACCCCGTTGAGATGCTCCTCTTTGATTTCCATTTCAACTTTTGCCCTTCCCTTAGAAACTTCCAAAAGTTTTATGCCAATGAAACTGGCAAATTTATCCCGCTTAAAAAAGTTTTTTATTTCCTCCATTTTAAAGTATCCTTTTCACTTTTTATTATATGAAACATTAAATTGTCTCTTTAAAAAATTTCCCTATTATAAATTCCCAGTATTAAAATCCTTATAAATCCTGTATGAATGGTCCGAGAGACATCCTTAGTAAATACAGTGCAAAGCTACGTCAGATTAAAATCCACAGCTTTTACGGCCTCTTTTTTCCAGATACTGCTGGTGGTAGTCTTCTGCCAGATAAAACTTGGGGGCAGGAACTATCTGAGTCACTATATCCCTTTTATATCTTCCTGATTTCTGTAATTTTTCCCTGGAAGCCCTGGCCAGTGCTTCCTGCTCCGGGTTGTGGTAGAAGATCACGGAACGGTACTGTTCACCAAAATCAGGTCCCTGCCGGTTCAAAGTGGTGGGATCGTGTACTTCCCAGAAAACATCCAGAAGCTCCCCATAGGATACCTGGGATGGGTCGTAGGTTACCTGTACTGTTTCCGCGTGGCCGGTGCGTCCGGTGCAAACGTCTTGATAAGTGGGATCTTCATAGTCTCCACCCATATAACCTACAGCAGTGGCAACCACCCCCTTAACCTGTCTAAAAGCCTCTTCAATCCCCCAGAAACATCCTGCAGCAAAACTTGCCTTTTCCAATTTATTTTTATCTTCCATAAAAAGTTCTCCATATTAAAGGTTGTCTTCAAAAAATAAATAATTTTGTATATCCATTAACTGTAAGTAGACAGATATTAAAATAGATTTATTCTTCAATTCTCGCCTCCTCTACCACAGCATTCCCGGTCAGAAGGCTTTTTTTTCTCCCATAAAAGTAATACACCACCAGACCCAAGGCCAGCCAGATTAAGAATCTGAGATGGGTTATGGTGGGAAGTTCTGCCACCAGGAAGAGACAGAATATTATGGCAAGAACAGGGATTAATGGTACAAGGGGCGTCTTAAATGGACGTTCTAATTCAGGTTTCTGTCTTCTGAGAATTATAACTGCTGCCGCCACAATTATAAATGCTGCCAGTGTTCCAATGTTAACCAGTTCCGCTATGGCAGTTATGGGAAGAAAAGCTGCTATCACCGCTGCAACCATCCCCACAAGTATTATGCTATTTGTGGGTGTTTTAAAGTCTTTATGAATTTTTGAAAACAGTGGGGGCAGTAAGCCGTCCCGGGACATGGCAAAGAATACTCTGGTCTGTCCGAAGAATCCCACCAGAAGTACCGAGGTGATTCCACACAACGCCCCTATGGATATGATTATATCCGCCCATCTGATTCCCACACTTTCCAGGGCAAAGGCAACTGGAGCAGCCGTTTCTTTAAATAAATAGTAGGGAACCATGCCGTTCAAAACCGCGGACACCACTATATAGAGGATGGAACTTATAATAAGCGATCCCATGATGGCTATGGGAAAGGTTCTTTGCGGATTTTTAACCTCTTCAGCGGCGGTGGTAATGGCATCAAAGCCTATGTATGCGAAAAATATGATGGCAGCGCCTTTGAACACACCGCTCCAGCCGTAGGGTAGGAAAGGATGATAATTGGCAGGGTTTATGTAGTTTACACCTATGCTTATGAAAAGTAGTATCACTGAAAGTTTGATGACAACAATGACCGAGTTAAACTGTGAACTCTCTCTGGTGCCGCGCAGCAGGAGCCAGGTTATGGAAGCTATTACCAGTACTGCCGGCAGGTTTATGATGCCACCATGGACTCCGGGGGGATTTATGAGCTGGGCCGGTAGAATTACTCCCAGTGTGGTGAAGATATTTACTATGTAGCCTGACCAGCCCACTGCAACCGCTGCTACTATCACCAGATATTCCAATATGAGGTCCCATCCTATGATCCAGGCAAATATCTCCCCCAAAGTTACGTAACTATAGGTGTAGGCGCTGCCCGCCACAGGGACCAGGGATGCGAATTCCGCATAGCACAGAGCCGTGAAAAAACAGGCTGTTCCAGCTATGGCAAAGGATATGACAACAGCAGGTCCTGAATAATTAGCAGAGGCAATGCCGGTGAGTATGAATATTCCGGCACCAATAATGGCACCAATTCCCATTAAAAGAAGTCCTGTGGTTCCAAGAACTTTTTTAAGTCCTTTTTTACCGCTGCTAACTTCTAATAATTGGTCTATTGATTTTTTCCAGAAAATTTTTCGAGTCATTTTCACCCGTCGGATTATTTGACAATATTTAAGTCAGAATATTTCATCATTTAGTGTCGTATTTGATAATTTAACTCAAATTACTTGATTGTTTAATATATAATTTTCAAATTTAAATATTCATCTATAATTAATGTTTAGATTAGAATAGATAGTTGATTGCAGTTTAAGGTGATTAATTTGAGTAAAAATAAATAATTAAAAATAAAATCAACTTAATAAAATATTGATACAAAAAAAAGATAGATTGGATTATTTTAGATTAGATTTAACTTAAAATTTAATATTAGATCAAGGGTTATAGATAAAAATTTAATTCTAAAAAGACATATTATTACTATGAAGAACCAGAAAGTGGCGTGGATTTTCAACCGTATTGCAGATTATCTGGAGATGGATGGTATAGACTTTAGAACCAAGGCTTATAGAAATGCTGCCCATACTATCGAAACTCTATCCTTAGATATAGAAGATGTCAGATCAGAAGGCAGGCTTCAGGAACTGCCCGGGATCGGTTCCAAAATCGCCCAAAAGATAGAAGAAATCATAGACACCGGTTCTCTGGAATACTATGAAAACCTTAAAAAAGAGACTCCAGTTGATTTTGAAGCTCTGCTGGCTGTGGAAGGTTTGGGCCCCAAAACCATCAAGTTACTCTACAAAGAGCTGGGCGTGAAGAACCTGGATGATCTGGAAAGGGAGACTAAAAGACATCACATCCGAAGATTAAGGGGTATGGGAGATAAGACTGAAAAGAAAATTCTGGAAAACCTGGAATTCGCCCGAAAAAACACTGGAAGAAGACTTTTAGGATATGTTTTACCTCAATCCCGAGAAATTCAAGAGGAAATAAATAAACTGGACATTGTAGAACGGGTGGAAATTGCAGGATCAATACGGAGAAGAAAAGAAACCGTGGGAGATATAGATATACTAGTCATTACCCAAAACCCGGATGAGGTCACGGATTTTTTTACCAGCATGAAATTTACAGAGGAGGTAATAGCAAAGGGTAGCTCTAAAAGCACTGTAAGATTAAAAAATGGTCTTGATGCTGATTTAAGAGTTTTTCCTGAGGACGAGTTTGGTTCGGCATTTGTTTACTTCACCGGATCCAAGGAAATGAACATAGAACTCCGGAAAATCGCCATTAAGAAGGGTCTTAAACTAAACGAATACGGAGTTTTAAGGGATGATGAACAGCTCGCTGGTAAAACTGAGGAGGATGTATTTAATATACTGGGTTTATCTTATATAGAACCGGAGCTTCGTGAAAATCGAGGTGAAGTGGATGCCGCGGCCTTAGGGAAGCTCCCGGATCTGGTGGGGTATCATGATCTTAAAGGAGACCTGCAGATGCATACCAAGTGGAGCGACGGCTCATCCACCATAAAAATCATGGCAGAGTCTGCGAAAAACCTGGGCTACCAGTATCTTGCCATAACAGACCACACCGGTACCCTCCGCATCGCAGGAGGTATGGGCGATGAGCAGATTAAAATGCAGATGAAAGAAATTGACCAGGTAAACCAGGAGCTGGAAGATATAACCATCCTTAAAGGTTTGGAAGTTAACATAGACTCAGATGGCCTTCTGGACATTAAAAACGAACTTCTGGCAGATATGGATGTGGTTTTAGCTTCGATACACTCCGGTTTCAGGCAGGACCGGGAAAAGATGACGGATAGGATAATTTCTGCCATGGAAAATGAGAACGTTGACATCATAGCCCATCCCACCGGAAGAAAAATTCAGGAAAGAAGAGCCTACGATCTGGACTTTAACCGTATCTATGAAGCAGCTCAGGAAACTAACACCATTCTGGAGGTCAACGCCCACCCTAACCGGCTGGATTTAAGCGACATAAACATCAGAAGGGCCCTGGAAGCCGGCTGTAAGCTGGTCATCAACACCGACGCCCACAAAAGGGAAGAGCTTTCCTTTGCAGAACTGGGGATAGCAACTTCCAGGCGAGGCTGGGCCGAGAAGAAGGATATAATTAATACACTTCCTCTAAAAAAGCTTTTAAAGAATTTTAATTTGAATTAATTTTTTAAATAAGGAATAATTTAATTTTTAATAAGAAATAACTAAATTAAATAAGGAAATAACTAAATTAATTTTTTTAAAAACAATAAATTTATAATCCTTTAAATAACGCTTTTAGAAGAATGTTTTTAGGTGGAAATACTATTTATCACCTAATTCCTGGTACAGTCTGGATAGAATCCGGGCCAGGGTAATAACATCCTGTTTATTATGTTCTACTATGGGGATTAAAGGTCCAATATTGCCTGTTTCCAGATAAGTACTATAAAATCCTGGCACCATAGAGCTGGGAACGTCATCATGTCTTTTTATTCCAAATAGATGTTCTTCCAATGTTTGGAGCCGGCAGTTTGGTAGCTGTCTTTTGTAGGTCCTTCTGGAGAAGTGTAGAAGATCCAGGTGATTACCAGACAGATCTCCCGGGATACCGTGGTGCCGGAGCCTGCTCCTTATGAAGGGAAGGTCAAAACTCCGCCCGTTAAAGGTTACAAAGGTACTTCCACCATCCAGATCTGACATAAAACCTTCTAAAACAGCGTTTTCACAAGTTGGATCCGGTAAAAGATATTGGACAACCTCCATCCGGTCCCCTATAACTTTAGCAGCACCTATTAGGATTATGGGCCTATCTTTTAGCCCTAAGGTTTCTATATCTAAAAAAAGAAAGTCCTCTGTTTCCTGGAAAGAGGATGATAAAAGGACATGGGGGTGGGTATTTGAACACCGGCGGGAGATACATTCTGTAATTTCTGAATCAGACTTACTGAATAACTCTGAAAATTCTTTGGCTTCAGATGAAAATCGCGGATGATCATGTAGATCTTCGATGGTTTTATAGCCATCGGCCTTTAAAGTACGTTCTTTAACCTCCCCAATTCCTGGAACTAATTTCAGATCAGACAATATCTTCAACCTAACTTTATTTTTGTCAATAGTTTTTATTTCTAACTTTTCATAGCCTTTTATTGAATAGAAAGAGCCTTGATCTGTTTTAAAACTTTCAACATTTAATACATCTTCAATGGTCTCTCCTTCATACTCTTTAATTAATTGTTTCAGTAATAATTTGGCCTTTATATTTTCATCAGAGGACATGCTTCACCATCTAAGGGATATTTCAGGTATGAATACAGATTTATACTTTTTAAGGTAAGAATATAGATTTATACTATTATCAGGTAAGTATATAGATTTTACACTATTATCAAGTAGAAATACAGATTTTATAATGAATCTACCCTTTTTCAGGTTTTTATTTGTATCGTATTCCCTAATGTGAGATAAGATATTTATGTTTGTAACATCTATATTTAAGTAATTAGCATTGAACGGAGGTGGTAAATTTGAAAAAATACCTTTTTGTAATAGCCCTTCTGGCCCTGGTTATTTTCGCATCAGGATGCACCCAGAACAGTCTAACGAACCAGACATCAAATTCATCTAATTCCTATTCTGTTGGTGGAATATCATTTAATTATCCTGAAGATTGGGTTGTTACCAGCATAACAAGAGGAAATCAAAGTTTTGTAAGTGTTACGGACGCTCAGTCTGCGCAGACCAATAATACCCGTGGTGATAGTTTAATCATAGCTAAGGCACCTAAATCAGCAAATAGAACCCTTGAAACCATTGCTAATCAAATAACACAGACTAACGCCAACGCCACTAATTCAACAGTAAATATAGCTGGTATAAGCGCTACCCAATTTACTCAAACAGGAACCCAAAATGGCACCCAAATCGAGTCAAAACTGATCTACTTCGAAAAGAACAGCATTATATACACTCTACAACTAATCGCCATCGGTAATACCATTCAAAGCCAACAGCAATACTTTGACATCATAACAAACAGTTTGAAGGTACAGTAACTTCTTTTATCCCCTTCCTATTTTTCTTTTAAAAATGATTTTAAAATAATTAAATTTGATTAGAGAGGTCTTAATCCTTTTAAGGAGGAATTGAACTGTCAAAATGGCATCCCCGAATGGATTTTTTTATTGAAAATTTAAAAGATAATGACTGGCGTGTCCGTGAGGAATCAACAGAAGCCCTGGGCGAAATAGGCGATAAGAAAGCTGTTCCCCACCTTTTAAAGGCGTTGAAAGATGATGATTGGCATGTTAGAGAAGGTGCAGCCCTATCTTTAGGTTTAATTGATGATGAGAGATCTGTAGGTCCTTTAACTGACGCTTTAAACGATGAAAAAGCTAACGTGCGCTATGGTGCCGCCCTGGCACTCTCATCCGTAGGGGATGAAAGAGCCCTGAAACCTCTTAAAGAAGCAGCCCAGGATAAAAACGAAACTGTGAGAAAAACTGCCCGATTCGCCCTGGATGAAATCAAAAAGAGAGATGATCACTTTTGAATGAAACCAGTGCAGATAAAACGGTTTAGATTCGATGAAATGTTTAAAAAAATAGGATAAA
>JADGNH010000168.1 GCA_017883605.1 Methanobacteriaceae archaeon | reverse complement strand
TAATCTAATAAACAATCAGGATAATCTAATAACTCATCAAGGTAATTTAATAATAAGAATAATCTAATGAATCATCAAGATATTCTTATTATAAGGATATCAAGATATCTACTGGAAATTATCGGATATCTAATCATAAAGGTAAAAAAAATGAATAAGCGAAAATATCACAAAGTGGCGGTGGGTGGAACCTTTGATAAATTCCACGAGGGCCACCGAGAACTCCTGGGCAGGGCATTCCAGATAGGTCAGGAAGTGTTGATCGGAGTTACCTCCGATAAATTTGGGGGATTAAAGGGTAAAATAGAGCCCTGTGATGTTAGAATGTCTAATTTAAGAAATTTACTGGACCAGATAGGTCATAATTATCATATATCACGTTTAGATGAATCCTACGGCCCCACGGTCTATAATGATGACATCGAAGCTATTGTGGTAAGTGAGGAAACAGAACCCACAGCAGAAAAGATTAACCAGATAAGAAGAAAGAAGGGAATGAAACCTCTGGACATCATAACCATTGATATGGTGCTGGCTGCTGATGGGAAACCCATATCATCCACCAGGATAAGGAAAGGGGAAATAGATGTAAAGGGCGCGGTTTTAAAGGATATTTGAAGTTATAGTAATCTTAACAATTATTAGAAATATCATCAATCAATAATTATTAAAAACCAATCAATAATTTATTAGAAATTATCATTGAAAATTTTTCATTAATTACAACTTATAAAACATTTCATTTGGTGTTTTTGGTGTTTAATCCAACTAAATCAAGAAATATTTTAAAAAAATATTTTACTAGTGGTATCTCGCTGGTTATCTTAACCATAATTGTAAGTTTGATCACTTATTACAGATTAAGGATTCAGATGGACCTGGGTCCTCTGTCAGATACCTGTGATTTCCTTTCAAACGCCCTGGTATTCGCAGGGCAGGGCATGGGCTATTCCGATCTAGTGAGACCCCCATTTTTTTCATTTATAACTTCCCTCTTCTTTAGATTAGGATACGTATCTACGGCAACCATTTTTGTGGTGGACGGTCTGATTTTTGTATTGGGAGTTATAGGATTTTTTTTATTTTTAAAGCTGCGTTTTAATGATATTGAAAGCTTTTTAGGTGGATTGCTTTATGCTACTTTCCCAATTGTCCTGGCAGTTTTGGGGGTTGGGTTCTCAGATCTGGCAGGCGTTTCTTTCATAATTTGGGCATTCTACTTCCTGGCTTTGGCAGTTAAGAAGGATTCAAAATTTTTTTATCTAGCATTCCCCCTGGCTATAGTAGCTTTTTTAACGCGTTATAACCTGGCTTTAATCATATTCCCCATTTTCCTTTATATATTAATAAATAAGGATGAAATCAAAAAATTCAAAAATATATTCGGAGGAATATTTGCATCTTTTCTACTTCTCCTACCGGTATTTGCATTTTTCTATGAAACATTTGGCAATGTTCTTTATCCTTTTATCTCCTTTTTCGTTACCAGTTCCACTTCTTTCCTGCCAGAGTACGCTCCATACGACCCAAACTTGTTCTATTTTGTAGATAAATTCCTGATTTTTATAGGAACCGCGGGTATTTTGATTATATTAATTATTGCGTTGGGTATGGTGATTTATGGAGTTCTTAAAATAAAAAAGAATTCTAGGGATGAAAAGAATTCCGGGGATAGAAAAAATTCAAGGGATAGAAAAGAAAAATCCCGGAGTAAAAAAGGGTTGTTTTATAGATGGGACGTGTTAGATACAGTTACCAGGATAAAGTTAATAACACTGGCGGTTTTGGTGGCTGTCTTTGTGGGAACGTTCGGCCAAACCTTTTATCTGGTCAGTGAAGCTATATTCTTTTATTTGGGTTATCTTTTCTACGATCTCACTAAAAATCTTAAAATAAAAAATATGGACCTGAACCTGCTGGTTTTGGCCTGGTTTATGACATTTTTTATATTCCACAGCATCTACGTCATTAAAGATAACCGATATTTCGTTACCATGGCCCCGGGGGTGGCCTACCTTTTAATCCTAGGATTAAGTGGAATTTCCAATAGCTTAAAATTTAAAATTAAAAATAGGAATATAACTTTTCCTGTTCTGGCCGTAATTCTAACTTTCACTATTCTTTTATCTACAGTCTCTTACTTACCGCTGGTTTACCAGGCAAACTATGACACTAAAGTTACCAATGAGAACATAGATTCAGCCAGCCAGTGGTTTATAAATTATGATCCCGGTTACAAGACCAAGGTAATCTACGCAGATCTTTATCCAAATTTTGCCTGGTCTTTAAAGACCAATGTGAAGATGATGCCCATCTTTAAAGATAACAAAACATACTCTGGGGGAGTAAAAAACTTAACATTTACACCACGGGACAGTGTGGCATATAACCGTGAATTGGAGGATAATAATGCTGATTACTATTTCAGCTTTAGATCGGGGCTTAATTTAACTTCATATAGAGCAGTTAATCAATTTGGAAATCTTATTATTTATCAAAAAGTGTAGAATCCAGTGGAACTTTGATTTATAATTTTAAAAAGAAAAGTTAATAAGCGTTAGTTGAATTAATCCGAAACATGGTGGTTTTCTGTATTTCCTAGAAAAATTAAAGCAAAACTTTAACAAATTAATGGAAAATCGTTTTTCCGTTGTTTTATTAATCATATTGATAATAATTGTCAGTTTAATTGCTTATTATAGGGTAATAATTCAAATAGAGATAGGTCCTGTATGGGATACATATGATTTCCTGTCAAATGCGTTATTATTTGCAGGTAAGGGAACCGGTTATTCAGACTTAACTCGACCCCCTGTTTTATCCTTTTTAACCTCTCTTTTCTTTCGATTAGGATATATGTCTGAAGCAACTATTTTTGCATTAGACGGTGCTTTCTTGGTACTTGGTGTTATAGGACTTTATTTATTTTTTAAGCTGCGTTTTAATGATATTGAAAGCTTTTTAGGAAGTTTATTATTCGCGACTTTTCCCATGGTTATACTTTTTTCTGGAGTTGGCCTTTCAGACATTCCCAGTGTTGCATTTTCTATTTGGGCATTTTATTTTACAGTTTTAGCTGTTAAAAAGAATTCAAAGTTTTTCTATTTATCTTTTCCCTTTGCAATGGCTGCCTTTTTGACCAGATACCCTGCAGGATTAATTATTTTTCCTATTTTTCTTTATATACTGATAAATGGCCATTACCTAAAAAAAATTAAATATGTTTTCATAGGAATTGTAATGTCCATGTGGTTTTTGGTTCCGGTCCTCATTTTATTCTATGAAAAATTCAAAAATCCTTTTTTTCC
>JADGNH010000061.1 GCA_017883605.1 Methanobacteriaceae archaeon | reverse complement strand
AAAAAAATAAGAAAAATTAACTTAATCTTTTGCGATCATGACTTCAGTGGACTTAATCACTGCAGTTACTTCATCTCCCTCTTTAATATCTAAATCTTCAACTGATTCTTTAGATATTATAGCAGTAACCATGTTGGGGGACTCTATTTTTATTTTTATGGTTGCAGTTATGGGGCCTTTCTCTACTTTTTCTACCTTTCCCTTAAGCATATTCCTTGCACTTAATCTCAATCCTATCACCTCTATTTTATTAATATATAAAACATCAATTAAATATTTTACTCAAACATAAGATTAATGTGATAAAAAATAGTTTAATCTTTAATAATACACTAAATTTTAGAATAAACACTTGTAGAACTCATAAAAAGTAAAATCAACATTTATCCCGCCTATAGATCGATATGTTTATATATGCATATCAACTAATTAATATATACATCAACTGTATGATTAAAAAAATAAGGAGGCAAAGTTTAATGAAAAGGAACACTAAAATTTTGGTTCTGGCGGTTGTGATCATAGCCATTATTGCAGTGGCTGCCGCTGCTTTAAGCGGTTATGGTCAGCCAACCCAGGTTCTCAAAATTTCCACCACCACCAGTCTAGACGACACCGGTTTACTAACCGTGTTAGAAGCAGCTTTCGAAAAAAAATACCCCAATATAGATGTTCAGTTCATAGCAGCAGGGACCGGTCAGGCCCTGGAATATGGTAAAAAAGGAGATGTGGACGAGGTAATGGTTCACTCTAAAAAACAGGAAGAACAGTTCATAGCAGATGGTTATGGTACCCAGAGATACCCCTTCGCCTATAACTACTTCTATATAGTAGGACCGGCCGATGACCCGGCTAAAATAAATGGTACTACCAACGCCACCCAGGCCTTTAACAAAATAATGACGGCCGGTACGGCAGATCCCAACACGGTTAAATTCGTCTCTCGAGGAGACAATTCTGGTACAAACACCAGGGAAATTACTATCTGGAATAGTACCGGTGTAAACTACAACAACAGTGTCAGAGGACAACCATGGTACATTGAATCCGGTAAAGGGATGGGAGACACCTTAGTCATAGCCGACCAAAAATCTGCCTACACCCTATCAGATTCTGGTACCTACCTTGCCTACAAAGATAAGATCAAACTAGTTCCATTTCTCACCCAGGGCAAAGATCTATTGAACGTATACAGCCTGATACCCATTAACTCCACCAAGTTCCCCAACGTGAACACCGCAGCAGCAACGAAATGGACTGATTTCGTCCTATCAACAGAGGGCCAAACTATCATTGGAGAATATGGAAAAGATAAATATGGACAGCAGTTATTTGTACCTATAGCTGGGAAGCCCGAACCAACAAGTTAGTAACCAACAAATTGATAGCTCAACAAATTAGTTAATTTTTTATTATAGGGGATCTAAAACCCCTATTATAATTCTTTTTTTCAGGTGATTCAGTGAACGAAATTGTAAACGGATTTTTTCAGGCCATAAATCTGATAGTTACCCTTAACCCGGAAGTAATGGAAATAACTCTGCGGACCCTTGAAATTTCCCTGTCTTCCACCTTTCTGGGGACATTGATAGCAGTTCCACTGGGCGGTCTAATTTATTTCAGAAATTTTAAAGGGAAAAGGAGTGTGATGAACCTTATTCAAACCCTTTACAGCCTCCCCACCGTTTTGGTGGGCCTTTTAGTATTCTTGTTATTATCCTACCAGGGACCTTTAGGTGGTCTAAATCTTCTTTTTACCCCCGGAGGGATGATTATCGGGCAAACTATCCTGATACTTCCCATTATTATCGGTTTTACTATTACTGCTCTTAAAGGTGTTAAAGGTGAAATTAAAGATTTATCCATGTCCCTGGGGGCCAGTGAATTTCAAACTATTTACACCATAATGCGCGAAGCTAAATACGCCTTGTTGGGAGCTGTCATATTGGGATTTGGAAGGGCCATCTCCGAGGTGGGAGTGGCTTTGATGATAGGTGGTAACATCAGGGGATTTACCCGGGTGATAACCACCACCATGTCCCTGGAAACATCCAAAGGTAATATCGAACTTTCCATCGCCCTGGGAATAATCCTACTCACCATCGCCCTTATAATAAATCTTTTATTAAACCAAATCCAGGAGAAATAATATGCCCCTGCTGGAGATTAAAAACCTATCCAAAAATTATGAAGACAAACCAATTTTAGAAAACATTACCCTTTCTATTGAAAAAGGGACCATTATGGGGATTATCGGACCCACAGGATGTGGGAAAACCACGCTGCTACGTATAATTGACCTCCTAGAACATCCGTCATCTGGAAAAATTTTATTTGATGGATTAGATACTTCTAAATCAAAAAAGGATAGAATGGAGATTAGAAGAAGGATTGGAATGGTCTTTCAAAACCCGGTGGTTTTTAATGGCACTGTTTTTGATAATATTCATTACGGATTGAACATTAGAGGCCAGGATAAAAAATCTTCTCGCCATAAAATTCTGGAACTCTTGAAATCTTTGGGTTTAGAGGGCTATGAAGACCAAGATGCTTCTACTTTATCTGGAGGAGAAACCCAGAGAATTTCCCTGGCCAGGGCTTTGATCACCCAACCCGATATTCTACTCCTTGATGAACCCACCGCCAATCTGGACCCGGTATCTACCGAGAAAATCGAGGCAATAATAGAAGATCTGCACCAAAAGAAACAGACCACCATGATTATAGCCACCCACAATTTAATGCAGGGCCAAAGACTTTCTGATGAGATTGCTATACTCAACAAAAAAATCCATCAGATAGGAAAGCCCGAAGAAATTTTTAGAACGCCTAAAAACAAGTTTGTGGCTGATTTTGTGGGAATGGAAAATGTGATAAGAGGTAAGGCTAAAAAAGCCGACCATGATTTGACTTTAATAAACCTGGGAGGAATTGTTATTTACTCCTCCACCCCCCTGGAAGGAGGGGTTTATGCCAGTATAAGACCCGAAGATATAACTGTCTCCAATATGAAAGTTCGTACCAGTGCCCTTAACGAATTTAAAGGGACTGTCAGAGAAATAAAAGATATTGGAACTCTTATAAATCTTAAAGTTGATTTGGGTGAAATTTTCACCGTTTATATGACCAAAAAATCATTTTTAGACCTTAAAATCACCATTGGATCCCAAGTGTGGTTACAGTTTAAGGCTTCTGCTGTCCACGTTTTTAAATAAATTGGATGAATGGATATAGAGATAAAGAGTCAAACACTTCTAAACAACTAAAGATTAATTAACTTTAATTTAATTATATTTAGCTCAATTTATTTTGAAAGTAATGCTTTAAGATGGCTGATTTTAGGTTTAATTTTAAAATAGAACCAATTAATTTTCGGTGAGTTTTTAAAGGAGTTAATATAATTTTAATCAGATAAGATGAATACCATTTTAATCAAAAACTAAAATGAATACTAACTAAAAATAAAATTCAACCAAAAATAAAAAAAATAGAGAATTTAAGCTATAACATCTTAAAAACTCTATTTAGATGCTGCTTTAATCTCTTTTACCTTTTTCAGGATTCTCTTTAGTATTTCTCTGTCAGGAAGAAGTCCTGAGTCAACTACCTTTCTCATTCTTATAGGTACCCCTTCCATCCGGTATGCGGTTCCATCTGTTTCCATGCCAACAATGGCTGGTGGTATCACTACATCTGCCATCTCTGTGGTGGGAGTTCGGTGTGGTTCAATTGCGATTACCGGGATCTCAGCCATCCTCTCCAGAGCTTTCTGTGGGAAGTGAGCCCCTGGGTCTGATGCTATTACCATCATTCCGTCGGTTTCTTTGTTCTGCAGAAGGTCGTTTGAACCAGTTTCTCCCGGGTTATATCGGGGTGTACCGGTTGAAAAGTCAACGCAGTATGGATATCCGCTTTCCCAGGTACAAACCTGGTTGAATCCGGTGACGTTGTAGTGGCCCCTCATTGGTATAAGGGTGAACTTTGCGCTGTCATTCAGATCCTCAACCAGCATTATAGCAGTGTCGATATTCCTGTGTTTTCCCCGGCTGTGGGTTATACCCATTCCAAAGAAAAGAATACCGAACTGGGCATTTTTAAGCGCGTCAACAACCTCATATATTTTTTCTCTTGGTATCCCTGCTACCTCATCGTAAAGTATTTCATGACCAAGTAGAACAGCCCTCATGGCATCGAGTAGCTCGTAGTCCTTGTTAAAGTCAAGTTGCAGGTGTATGTCTGCCAGTTTTGATGAATCAGATTTTCGGGGGTCAACAACTATCAGAGTTCTGTCAGGTCTTCCCCGGTCTCTGAAGAAACCCCTGCCGAACACGTTTCTTGAGAGGTGTCTGGGGTGGGCGTGCATGGGATTGCATCCCCAGTAAACTACGACATCTGCACGGTTTTTAACCTCACCAAAGGTACATATTGGATATCCCACATCCTGAAGAGCCAGGACAGATGGTCCGTGGCATACAGATGCGGTGTTGTCTATAACAGCCCTGGCTTCCTCGGCCAGTTCAACTCCCACGGCCTGGGCATCACATTCAGTACAGCTCCAACCGTACATAAGGGGTCTTTTTGATTCTGCAAGTATGGTGGCTGCTTTATCTATAGCCTCATCCATACTAACTTCTACCAATTCCCCACTCTTTCTCATTAATGGTTTTCTATATCTTTCAGCGCCTTCAGCGTGAACAAATTTACTGTGCCCTATTCTGCAGGCATTCTTGGTACCTACTATCTCATTGTCTTCAACCTTACAGATGATGTCATCGCATAGGGTTCCGCAAAATGGACACACAACATTTTTTACAAGTTCCAAAGTCATCCCTCCTAATTTACTTAGGTACTATGTGGCCGTTTCCTGCAACTGCAGCATATACAATTCCGCTTGCCCCTTTTGTTGCAAGATCACCTTTAAATTTATAGAAAGCACCTTCAATAATTTCTCCTTCTACTTCTATGTTCCTTTCAACTCCAAGGTACTTGAATCCGGCTAAAAACTCGTCGATAACTCCTTTAACTACTATTGTACCGCCTTTCATTTCTCCGCCGGTCCTTGCCACGACGTTGCCCTCTATTATAAGCAGTCCGCCGTTCATGTGGATTCCGGGCATTATGGCCACATTTCCTTTGATGACCATTTTACCTCCGAGCATGTATTCAGCTATCTCGTTGCCCACGTTGCCGTGGATTGTGATAAGACCGCCGCTCATACCCCTCCAGTCGCCACGGTAGGCTGACCCAACGTAGTCACCAGCGTTACCCAGTACGGTAAGTTCACCGCCTTTCATGTCCTGTCCAGCCCAGGAACCAACGTTTCCTTCTACAGTGATCTTTCCACCGTCCATCTCGGCGCCTACATACATGTTGGCGTTTCCTTTGACGGTTATTTCACCGGCGGTCATACTCTGTCCGATCCTCTTGGTGTTGTAGATGTCACCGTCGATTATGATTTTGATCTCAGATGGATTTTCTGCTGACTCTCCCTGAACATCGAAGAATTCTGAGAGTCTGAACTGTTTGTTACCATTCCAAATAGCTATGTTCGAGATTTCATCTATGTTTTTACCTGCGAATGAGTCAGGAGTTATGGTGTTTGCTTCGAGAGGTACTTGAGGTTGTTCTTTAGGTGTTAAGATAATTTCACTCATTCCATCACCCCATTTACTGGATTTGATCTGGGAAGATATTCATCTTGTACTGGGTAGTTTGCAAAGTTAACTGAGTAGTACTGCTTGAAGACTTTTTCAACTTCAGCTTCTACTTGTTTCTCTAATTCAGCGTCGTATAGGGAATTTACCCAGTATGTCCTTCCATGTATACCTATATTTACAACAGCACCGTCTTTGACTACGATTTCACCGTCTTTAAAGACGTATGATGCGTTTGAAAGCGCTTCTTCAACTGCCATGTAGTCTGCAGATGGGTCCTGTGTTTCTGGGTTGAAATTGAATATTGAAATATCTGCATCTGCACCAACGCCCAGATGTCCTTTGGTGTCGCTTAAACCCAGGACTTTGGCTGGTGTGCTTCTTGATATTTGGGCTATTTCATATAAGCTGTACTCACGGTCTAGAGTGGCTATGCTGGTTTTTCTCTGGGCCCATTTGTGAATCTTGTTTTCAATCATGTCTGTCCTGTACCGGTTGCTCATAAGCCATGCCATTACCCGGGGATACCTGGTGAATGGTCCGGCGTTAGGACTGTCTGTTGTCAGACATATTTTTCCGGGGTCGTTCACTAATAGGAAGAGCTCAAGGCCTACTCCCCACTGTGCTGAGGGGACTGGTGCCCTTGGTGAGTATAAGAAAGGAACTACACCAGAACCTGTTTCAAGTTCTACATCACAGTTAGCCCATTTAAGGCCGTTAAGTGTGTGTAGATCGTATTCCATCGGTCCATCAGCAGTCATGGTGGTGGTTTCATCCAGAGTGACTTGCCCCACGTCAATTACTATGTGATCGTTTTTGTTCACGTAGTCTGCGATTTTAGGTGCTTCTGATACGAAGTCCCTCCAGTTTGTACCTCCGTAACTGTGAAACTGTACGTGAGTTGCATAAAGTACTGCTTCCCTGCTTCCATGTTTTGGGTTTACTTTTATTCCTTTTGGTATATCAAAGGACGCCAGGGTTGTTTCGTAGTTTCCTGGATGTCCCAGGTCGTTACAGTGCAGGTGTATGGGGTGAGGGAGTCCGAGCATCTCGTTAACCTCTGCGAGACCTTTTATTATATCTGCACCAGTTACATCAAAGTAGGGTGCAGGGTCGTTTATTCCATGGACGTTTCCTCCCCAGGCCCATGCTTCTGTTCCAGCGGGGTTCACAATCTTTATGGTATAACCTTTAGTTGATTTTAAAAGCCAGGATACGTATGCTGCACATTTATCCAGGTCCCCTTCTTTGAGGTAATCCATAACAAACCAGTTGTTACCGAAGAGAGGGTATGCTGCATGATCTATGATTGGTGTGTCCACAAACTCTTCGTGGGTGTGTCTTGCAAGCAGTGGTGGCATGGCAGCTTCCATTGCTGTGGTGTAACCCATCTTAGCATATCTGTAACCGGTCATGAAGGTTGATGGAACTGAAAACCCACTTCCTGCCCTTTTGATTCCGGCCAAAGACTCAGCATCTTTTTTACTGTCTTCTGGACGGATCATCCTTCCCACATTAACTTTTGCACCGGCTATGTGGGTGTGGGGGTCAACACCTCCGGGCATAATAATTTGTCCAGATGCATCTGTGACGTTTGCATCTTCACTTACGCTGTCCACTATCTTACCATCTTTGATACAGATATCCATCTGTTCTCCATTGACTTCATTCAGTGGATCATAAACAATTCCGTTTTTTATTATGTGTTCCAACGAAAATCCTCCTAAAACGTTAGTAATTTGAAATTTTTCCGTAACCCTTCATCAGAGTAGGCATGTCTAAAACTAATTCTTCTGTAGGTGTTATATCCACGGGCACATTTTTGAAGCTGGGTGTAGCAGTTGAGTCTGTGTTGGGTCTTATAACCCTATTTGCCCACGGTCCCATGGGGATGTAAAGCATTCCTTCTGGTAGCTCTTCTTTGGCCATAACAACTTTAACAATAACGTCTCCAAAGTCTGATACAACCTTTATGTTTTCCCCTTCCTTTACTCCCATTTTTTCCATCTGTTCCACATTCATCTGGCATATAGCCGCTGCGTCCACGTACATTTTAAGGTCTTTACCTGATTCTATTGCCTGACCCTGCCATATGGTTCTTCCGGTGTTCAATGTAAATTTCATTTGGCTTCCTCCACTTCTTCAAGTCTTATGGCAAATACAGGACAGCTTCTAACACAGGTACCGCATTTTCCACAGAACTCTGAGTGTTTCAATTCTATGGAGCCATCTTCCACCATCATTATGATGTCCACTTCGTCGGTGGGTCCCTTTCCTCCAGCAACTTCAGGGCTTCTTAGAGAGTTTACAGGACAGGTCACCACACAGTTACCACATCCATGGCAAAGTTCAGGATATACAACTAGTCCAATTGGCATTATTTACCTCCATATCAAATTTTATAATTTAGTTCTTTACTGATTCAAAAGCTTTTTCCCATGATTTTGATTTGATGGGTGTAGTTTTTATGCCGGTTCTTTCCACGTTTATGGCATTAACCGGACAGGCTTTTTCACATGCACCGCAGTATATGCAATATTTTTCGTCTATATGGAGTTTTTCAGGTTTGTCACCAGATTCTGCAGATTGTGGGAAGGATAGAACATTGCAAGGGCAGGCCAGCACACAGGTCTCACATCCCTGACAGGTTTCCTGGTCATAGGTTATTTTACCTTCAAATGCCTTTTCCACTGTTGCTGCATCCACCGGACAGATCTCCTGGCACCATCCGCAGTCTACACATAATTCATCGTCGATGAATGAACTTCCTTCAATTTCTGCGTCTTCTGGTTTTATGTCGTATTCCCCATAGGAACATTGTCTGCATACTGCTGTTATGGCGTCCACTGGACAGGCTTTTTTACATACCAGACAGTAAACACACTTATCTTTGTCTACATTTATGTCTGAAGATACAGTTGGGCTATCAGACGTGGGTTGCTTATGTTCCATGGTAATAGCATCTGCTGGACACATCTCTTCACATATACCGCAGTCTATACAGGTTTCTTTGTCTATTTCAATTTCACCAGTTACCAGTTTGGATCTTTCTGGAAGCTCTCTGGCTATGACTATAGCATCTCTGGGGCAGGCTGTTTCACATGCTTTACAGTATATGCAGGTTTCATCGTTGATTTCCGCAGACTTAATAAGTTTTGGATATGCTTCCATAGTTTTTATGGATTCCCCTTCTATTTCCATGTCTAATGCATTGTAGGGGCATATGCAGGCGCACATTCCGCAAAGTACACATTTTTCTTCATTTATGTCTACTTTACTTGATTCTTGTTCTGTTGTGGCCATGGCTCCAGTTGGTTCTACCTCTATAGCACTTACTGGGCATATTTTTTCACAAAGACCACAGGCTGTACATAGTTCATCTTTAAATTGTAATTTTCTTTCTTCAGCTCCGGTTCTTTGAACAGAGATATTCTTATTTTCAATAGTTTCCGTTGTTTCCATCATCCTCTACCTCCTTTATTTCTATCGAGTTAGTGGGACATATTTCCCAACACATCATACATCCGCAGCACCAATCAGAATCAATTTGTGCTTTTAGATTTTCTAACACAATGGCATTCATAAAACATGTATCAGCACATACACCACAGCCGATGCAAGAATTTTTTACGTCACATTCAAATTTTTTGTTTGAACAGATTTTCACAATGGTTCTGGTTTTTTCTCTATCTTTTAGCAGTGAGTAGGTAAGTGTTGAGAAATCCCGGGGACAGAGGTTTACTATAACTTCTGCTATTTCTATGGAGTTCCATGATAAGTTTCTACCATTTAAGTAATGGGAAACTGTAGATCTGTCCATACCGAGTTTTTCCGCTATTTCTCTCTGGGTATAGCTTTTTTTTCTCAGCTCCACTGCTGCTAAAAATTTCAAACCTGATATTATATGCTTGGGCATGATGACACCATGTGTGTTAATTACACTTTCGCCCATTCTTTAATATATACATTTCCATAGATTTCAGATGAAAGAGTATATATATGGGAGTGTAGTAATTACACCAACAGGTGGGAAATAAAAGGCTTTATTTATGGTAAATAAAAATTTAAATAAATAATTCGACTCCTTAATTAAATTTCATTTATTATCTTGATTATTTCTCACAAATTATTGCTAAGCTTCTCCACCCGCACTGCACAAACCTTTAATTCCGGTGTATTGGCAACAGAATCTACTGCAGAATTGGTAAGCAAATTTGTGGGGGTTTCAGAGAAGTGAAAGGTCATGAAAACCAAGCCCCGCGGAGTGGTTTCAGTTGATTTTACACTGGCCTTTACCTCCCCCCTACGGGAGATCACCCTTACCATATCACCATCAACAACACCCAGATCTGATGCATCCTGAGAGTTTATCTCCACAACCTCCTGGCCGTGTAAAACGTTCAGACCTTTTACCATGCGGGTCATGGTTCCAGTGTGGTATTGATAAAGACTGCGTCCAGTGGTAAGAATTAAAGGATATTCATAATCAGCCATCTCTGCAGAAGGCCGGTATTTCAGGGGCATTAATCTGGCCTTACCACTTTCAGTGGGAAATCCATCTTTATGGAGAAATTCGGTTCCCGAGTCATCATTGCCCAGGCATGGCCACTGCAATCCACAGTTATCCAGGCGATGGTAGGATACACCACCATAAATAGGTGTTAAGGAAGCCATTTCCTGGAAAATTTCCTCAGGATGGTTGAAATTAAATCCATTTCCTCCCAATTTCCGGGCTATCTGGCAGATGATCCACCAGTCTGGCCGTGAATCTCCAGATGGTTCCATTGCTTTCCTAACTCTCTGCACCCTTCGTTCAGTGTTGGTGAAGGTTCCATCCTTTTCAGCAAAACTACAGGCAGGTAGCACCACATCAGCCAGTTCAGCTGTCTCTGTAAGGAAAATATCCTGGACCACCAGGAATTCCAGGTTTTTCAGAGCTTTTTTTACTTGAGAAGAGTCAGGTTCACTCAAAACAGGATTCTCACCCATGACGTAGAGGGCTTTGATGTCCCCCACCTTTGAGGCGTCTATAATTTCAGGGAGGGTCAAACCCGGAGAAGTGCTGAGTTTACAATCCCATGATTCCTGAAATTTTCTGGCGTTTTGCTGATCATCGACCTTTTGATAACCGGGATAAACGTCTGGAAGGGCCCCCATGTCACAGGAACCCTGTACATTGTTTTGTCCTCGCAGCGAATTTACACCCGCAG
>JADGNH010000167.1 GCA_017883605.1 Methanobacteriaceae archaeon | reverse complement strand
CTCTTCCACGATAATATTTCTCATAAATGTCAGCCTCCAATATATTTTCCAAACTAAATATTAATATCAAGTTAGTTAAAACTATCTCCTATGAGTTATATCTTCATAGTAAATAAAACTAAGGGAACCACCCTGGGTTATGCTGATATGGCAGACAGTTTCCTGTCCAGATTCAGGGGTTTGATGTTGAAAAAGAATTTGGAAAGGGGTTTGATCCTGAAACTTCCCGGGGGAAGGAGCAGACGTGCTTCAGGGATTCACATGTTTTTCATGAGAATCCCCCTGGACATAATTTTTCTTGATTCCCAGAAAAGGGTGGTGGATGCTGTTTCTATAGATCCCTGGAAAACCTACACTCCCCAGGCTCCTGCCAGCTACGTTATAGAAATGGAAAAGGGCGTAATAGGTGCATCCAAAACTCAAATCGGCGATGAACTGAATTTTACCTGTGATCAGGCCTGATAATTTATAGTTTATTGTAATTATGCATATATTAAAAATACTTTCTTAAATTAAGCTAAAATGGTTCAGGGATTTTTAAGGATATATTAAAACTATAAAATAAGGATTAGAACTTATAGACAAAATTTTTATAGGGAGGTACAGCAATGGATGTGCGGATCATAGATTATGGGTTTTCAGAGGAATTCCAAAGCTATTATGTGACCTACAAGGTTTCAGGACTGGATGAAAAATCTCTGGATAAACTTAAAGGACGTTTAGAGGACCCAATCAAGGTCAAATGCGATGAACTTTATCTTACCACTTACTTTGAAGAGAAATTCTATCCATTAGGGAGTGAAGAGGCTAAAAAGAATCCGGATGACTTCATAGCCAGAGAAGAGATTGAAATGACCGCCTATCTCACCGGCTTATTGGAAGATTGAAGATCATCTGAAGCTTTAGACATCTGAATCTTTAGATAAGCTTTTAGATCCTTTTTTCTATTTCATCCAGGGCCATTCTGGCCACTTTTCGGACCACCGCGCTTTCATCTTCCAGAGCTCTTTGCAGAGGTTCCCGGGCCCTTTCATCACCCAGGGAAGCAAGACCCAAAGCAGCAGCATATTTGACACCGGTTTTATCATCCTCTAAAAGCATAATCAAAGGGTCAACTGCCTTTTTATCAGATAACATACCCAAAGAAAGCGCAGCAGCCTCGCGCACGTGCCAGTCTTCATCTTCTAGGGCGTTTATCAGGGGCTCGACCGCCCGGGGATCGCCTACTTCGGCCAAAAGTTCAGCTGCATCCTCTCTAACGTTCCAATCTTCATTTTTCAACTCTTCTATAAGAAAATCAACTGATTCATGGGGTTCAGACATCATTATCTCTCCATATTCTGTAAAAGATGTTAATTAATAACTATAAAAATATCTAATTAATAAGAAAAGGCTGTTTATTAATTAAATAAATTTATATTATAAATAATTATTTTATGGGTGAATAACTATTAATAATTTTCTTATTTAAAGAAAAATAGATGTTTAAGGCGTTAATGAGAAAATATGTCTTTAAAAGCTTAAATGAGAAAATATGTCTTTAAAAGCTTAAATGAAAAATTAGATTTTAAAGTTTTTAATAAAAAAATAGATGTTTTAAGTTTCAGTATCACATCAAAAACTTTTTGAGTTGAGAGGGATGTTCTAAGACCTCAATCCCATCAAATTCAAAGAGTTTTCGGGTGTTCTGGATATCGATATCCCTCATATGGATGGTTATTTTCCTCCCGCCGGTGACCGCGCCGAAGGGACATGCCACCTGGCAGGCTCCGCATCCTTTACATTTCAAGAGGTTGATCTCCACGCCGGGAGTTATGGCTTCGTTGGGACAGGCTGCTGCAGCTTCACAGGTTTCACATTTCTGACAAAGTTCCAGTTCTAGTTTAGAAGGTAAAACTGTATTAAGATCACCTGATTCCAGGTCGACTGGGATTATACCGGTTTTAACCCGGCCTTTGCCGGCCTGTGCAACTGCATTGGTTATTAGGGTGTCTGCGATACCATTCACAATTTTACCGATGGTATTGGAAGTGGTGGGTGACACCATCAGCAGGTCGTACTTTCCCAGAGAAAACCGGCCGGTCATGGGAAAACTTGATCTCTGCTCATTTTCCAAAACAAGCTCCCGGTAACGACCTCCAGTGACGTTTTCAACCCTTTGAAAGAGGCCGTACATTTTAAGAACTTCTTCTCCTGCCCCTGAAAGTAATATGGTTAATTCATGATCCTTAGACAGTTCTTCAAGCACATCCACACTGTCTGAAAGCAGATGGCCTGCCCCGGTTATACCCCAAGCTATTTTCATGATCGTTCAACCCCTACAAATTAGAGATGGAGAATTTAATCTTAGAGATGGAATTAAATTCAATTTAGAATATTTTAGATTAATAAAAAATTCCCCTATTAGAATTCAATGTAATCATAGGCCGGAGCTTCACTAAATGCATAGTGGACCTTATTGTACTGATTCATGAACTCTGAAACCTCTTCTTTAACGTCTTTATTATCCATGGCCACCATTTTAATGTACTCGGCTACTTCACCCATTTCTGACTCTTTAAGTCCCCGCCGGGTTAGCTCCTGAGTACCTACCCGTATACCGGAGGGATCGTCAGATCGATTCACATCATCCCAGGGAAGTAAATTCTTGTTAAGGATTATGTTATTCATTTCCAGGTCTTTGGCCATTTTTGAGGCTTTTCCAATATCTGAAACATCCATAACCACCTGGTGAGATTCTGTAAAGCCCAGATTTTCACAAAGCACGTTGAAACCGAGTTCGTACAGGTTTCCTGCCAAGGTTTTGGCGTTCTTTATGATCTGATCAGCATATTCTTTACCGAATTCCAGCATTTCAGAGGAGGCTATGCCCAGCGCAGCCAGATGGTGAAGGTGGTGATTACTGACCACGCCGGGAAAGACTGCTTCATCAATCTTATCCGCAATGTCATCCTTACAGAGGATGATACCGCCCTGTGGGCCGGGGAATGTTTTGTGGGTACTTCCCACCAGCAGGTCTGCTCCCTCTTTCAGTGGGTCCTGGAATTTTCCTCCAGCTATGAGGCCCATAACATGGGCTCCGTCATACATTACTTTGGCATCCACCTCATCTGCAGCTTCTCTTGCCTCAGCAACCGGATGGGGGAACAGGAATAGACTTCCTCCCAGAAGCACAATTTTAGGTTTTTTATTCAGAATCTCCCTTTTCATAGCCTCCGGGTCAATGTTCATCTCTTTTTCATCGAAAGGGTGTGGTGAAACCTTCAGACCCATTATCCCGGCAGCGCTTACACTAGCATGACTTATATGTCCTCCCACCGGAACTTC
>JADGNH010000060.1 GCA_017883605.1 Methanobacteriaceae archaeon | reverse complement strand
ACATTTATCAACATATCTTTTTATAAAAGGCTCAAGTTCTGGGTAGGGGCTTTCACCCATCTTAAGCCGATCCAAATCCGTGAAAGTACCTCTAAGTTCTCTACCAGCCCATTTAACCTCTTCTTCCACCCTCCGACCGTAATTTGTGCCGAACATTTTAAATAACGGAAATTTGGTAATGCCGTTGGCCCCCGCAAGAATTAGGGGTCCGATGTTGGCCAGGTTATCCATCCAGGTGCCGGTTACTATCTCCAGCTGAGGGAACTTTATGCGGGTGGCGGCCACTACCCCCGCATAGTATAGGGAAGCTGGTTGAGGGGTGTTCTCATAAGGAGTATCTTTATGAGGGTTTAAGGAGTAAAAGGTTACCCTATGGATTCCTAAATCTTCTATAAGGTTGAACAGGTATTCTAGGTCTGCGGGTGTCTCACCCAGACCAAGAATTATAGTTATGGCCTTTTTAAAACCTAAATCTCCCGCAAGCTCCAGCATCTTCACTATGTCCTCTAAAGACTTGCTGGGACAAATTTTATCATGGAGCTGGGGATTGGCAGTTTCCACCGCGCCGGTAATCCCCACCACTTCATCCCCGTAAGCTTCAAGGTCCCGGGTAATGCCCACGTTGAGCCACACCGGCTTTCTGGTTATTCCGTGAATCTTCTCGGATATATTTTTTATTTCAGCAGGGGTAAAAGAGCCGTAACCTCCCGAAAGGAACTCTACATTCCAGTCCATCCTCCTCACCAGTTCCGCCTCGGCCAGGATGGAGTTAATGTTTCTCCTGGCCTTTTTTGGATCTTTGATCTTGGGTTTCTGGGAGGACATGTAACAAAATGCGCAGTCACCCTTATCACACCACCAAGAGAGAAATATAGCTCTTTCCAGGGTGATCTGGGTGCCGTGTTTGGCCAGGGTGATCTGGTTTGCTTGGTGGAGGAGATCCAGGATCTGGAAGTTTTCGATTTTTTTTATGAGGTTCATTTTTTGCCTTAATACATTATAAACTGAGAGAGAAATGAATTTAAAACCTTATATATTCATTTTCAATTTAATTTAATCTTAAATAGACCTTAAACAAGAAATATTATAATTTAATTAACTAATTATAGTTTCATAGTAAATATTGTTTGAAGTCAAATCATTATCCTTTTTATAAATTCTTTTAAATAAAATCACATATATTCCTACCCACAATATTTATATACAATAAACATTAACCTACAAATACATCTTGATGTGCTATGTTTTAAAATCTTGCAAGCCCGAGATAGTAGTTTGCAGGCTTTGCTTGGCATTTGCCGCCGTAGCTCAGTAGGTAGAGCGTTCGGCTGTTAACCGATTGGTCACAGGTTCGAGCCCTGTCGGCGGCGTTTTGGGCCCATAGCTTAGCCAGGTAGAGCGCCCGGCTCATAACCGGGCGGCCATGGGTTCGAATCCCATTGGGCCCACTTCAGTTTGCTCCGGTAGTGTAGTCCGGCCAATCATGTCGGCCTTTCGAGCCGATGACTCGGGTTCGAATCCCGGCCGGAGCATTTTCATACCTTTTCAATTTACAGCACCAAAAAGATGATTGAATAATGTATTTATGGCAGGGGTGCCCGAGCCAGGTCAAAGGGGACAGGCTTAGGACCTGTTGGCGTAGGCCTACCAGGGTTCGAATCCCTGCCCCTGCATCCCCTTCATAACTAAAGCCGGGGTGGGGTAGTTGGTTATCCTACGGGACTGTGGATCCCGCGACTCGGGTTCGAATCTCGGCCCCGGCCCCATTTTCACCAGAAATTCACTAACTTATTCTTTAAACGATTCTGGTCTCCTTACACCATATTCCACCCGCTAATTACAACCTTATCACTCATAATTACAATCAAAAATCTTTATTTATAAATATTCTAAATAATAATTAATTATGTTTAAAGGTCACCGATAGCATGAGTAAGAAAGGTTCAAGAGAAGAGCGGGAACTGGTGCAGATGCTGTGGGAGTCTGGTTGCGCTGCTATGAGAGCGCCTGCCTCAGGAGGGGCAACCAAAAAACCTCTTCCAGATGTTATTGCCGGCAATGGTAAGGTTTATCTGGCAATTGAAGTTAAATCCTCCTCTATGGAGAGGATATACATAAATTCCCAGAAGATAGATGCCCTGCGCGAATTTTCTGACATATTTGGAGCCAAGGCATATGTAGGGGCCAAGTTCAAACGGGTAAAGTGGCGTTTTGTTAGTGTTGACGATCTGGAAAAAACCAAAAGAGAGAACTATAAATTAGACAAGGAACTGGCCTTCAAAAAGGGTGTAGAGCTGGATGAGATGATCGGCAGGGATAAACAGGTTAAGTTCTCCCAATAAGGGTTAAATTCCACCATTACGATAAAAAGAGTTAAATTCCCCCAATAACCTCTGAAAGATAAATAAAATTAATGGCGCTTAAATACTTCAGTACATTTAGATGTTCCTAATTTTTCATTTTATTAATTGATTTATTTCAACAACTTTTTTATCTTCACTTTCCTTTTTATAAGCTATCACTGCAGCGTAGGTTACTCCTAAGATCAGGGGACCGATTATGAACCCCACAATACCAAATATCAGCGGTCCGGATAGAAAGCCCAGCATGAATATAAGGGGGTGGATATCAGCATAACGCCCTGATAATTTGGGTCTTATGTAAATATCAACTGTACTCATGACCGCTCCCAATATCAGTACCGCCACTGCCCTAAGATAGTTGCCAGTCAATAAGTCGGAGATTGCAAGGACAATAGGGATAGGCCAGTGTCCAATGAAAGGTATAAGCTGGAAAAACCCGGTTAATATCCCTAAAAACAATGCGTAAGGGTATCCTAGTAATGAAAATCCAATACCTGCCACTGTTCCTGTTATAATGGCTGTGAGGAAGTGTCCGATAAATATGCTCTTCAAAACTCGGTCTGTTTCCTCAAAAAGTGTATTGAAATAATGTTTCCTATCCGAGGGAATGAGATAATCCAAGTATTCCCATAATTTATCCCCATCACGGGCAAAATAGAAGGTTGAAGCAAAAAATATGAACAACTGAAGCAGGGCCATGGGGACGGATTCCAGGACGTTCAGAAGATATTCAAGAATACGCCTCAGAATATCTGTCACTTCCAAGTTTATGGCGCTTAAAGACGAACTGATGTAAGGATAGAAACTGGTTGGAACGTAATTTTTAACCAAAGTATAATTCTGGGCTTCTGTACTGTTCATACCAATTATATCAATGCTCTTCGCAAACCCAATTATAGATGGTACCGATTGTAGAAGACCGTTTATAACTATTATTAAAAGAGCGATGAGGGGAATTATAACTATGACCATAGCCACCAATATGGCCAGTGATCTGAATTTTAAAAAAGGCTCCATCCTACCAGAGATGGGACGTATCACATAGGCAAATATGGCCCCCAACAGGATCATACTTATCAGGGGGGTTAACACTAAAAAAGACAAAAGCAGGAGAACTAGAACAACGAAAAATACCGATGTTAAAGTACCTTTTAACGTTTTATTCATAACTATCACGTTACAATGAATTACAAAATTTGATTAAAATTTTTATGTTTAAGATTTTTATTTAAGTTAATTTGCTGATTAAAGTTAAAGATGCTAATTTAAACTATTGAAATAATATTTTAAAGCAGGGAATGTTTAATGCCTGATGCGTCACGCCGATATTTCCCGAATTCAGTGATTAGTTTCAGCTCATCACTCCAGAAGACCGGTCCCTCTACACAGACCCGCCACCCCAGATCGTCTACACAACACTGTCCGCAAATCCCTATTCCACATTTCATATAGCGTTCCAGGGATAGTTGGGCGGGAATTTTGTATTTATCCGCCATTTCCACCAGTTTTTTCATCATAATCTCCGGTCCGCAGGCCACCAGCATATGGTACCTCTCATTTTTCAGAAGTTCCTCTGCCAGCTCCGTTCCAAATCCACAGAAACCATGGCTTCCATCATCAGTACAGGACTTTAAATTAGCCTTATTATTCTTAAATCGATCTAAAAAGAGCAGTTCCTCCCTGGTTGGTGCTGCACTTACTAAATCCACTTCTAAACCTCTCTTAGAAGCCTCTTCAACAAAAGCCGATATGGGGGCCATCCCAATTCCCCCGCCCACGGCAAGGATCTTTGAACCCATTATTTTAAATCCCCTTCCATATGGCCCTCTTAAACCTAGTTTATCACCTGCTTCCAGTGAATGAACCGCCTCGGTAAACTCGCCAACCTTCTTTATGGATATCCCAATTTCATTTCTAATGGGGTCAATTAAGGATATGGACATTGGTTTTTCATCCTGAAAGTTCCACACCATCATGAACTGTCCAGGCACCATATTTTCAACTTTCCAATCAAAAATAAAGGTTTTTACTGTTTTAGTTTCCAGTATTACTTTTTTTATTTCAACGATCTTTGGAACGTGCATAGTTATCTCTCTAATTTCATATAACTAACAAATCTATCATAAATTTAAGTTCATATCCCTTAATATCATTAAATCCCCTTAATCCACTAATACATCCCCTTAATCCACTAATACATCCCCTTAATCCACTAATACATCCTCAAATCCCTTAATCTTGATGGGCTATTCCAATCATATCATCCACTGATTCATATCCCTCTCTGGCCATAAATTTCTCCAATCCATTGCATATATTTCTAAATACATCCAATCCCTCATAATAAAGTGCAGTACCAATCTGTACCGCGGTTGCACCGGCAAAAAGGAATTCAATGGCATCTTTATAATCTACTATGCCCCCCACACCCATCAAAGGAACATCAACCGCTTCGTATACATCGTAAACACATCTTAATGCCACCGGTTTTATGGCTGGTCCTGATAATCCCCCAAATCTGTTATGGAGTATGGGTTTAGCGGTTTGGATGTCGATTCGCATCCCTGGACCCAGAGAATTTATCAATGTAAGAGCATCACAGCCAGCTTTTTGAGAGCTAACAGCTATTTCAACTATATCTGTTACATTGGGTGTCAACTTAACGCTGACCGGACACTTAACTCTTTTCTTAACTGCCTTCACAACTTCAGCTGTAAGGACGGGATCCTGACCGATAGATGCCCCACATCCCCCTATTGCATGGGGACAAGAAACATTCAGCTCTATGAGATCCACTATGCTCTCCACTATGGTTGCTATATCTGAAAACTCAGTGGGATTTGACCCGTAGATGGAAGCCACTGTCGGGACTGAACCTTCCAGTTTTTCAAGTTCCCCCTTGAATAGCTCCACTCCCGGGTTGGATAATCCGATGGCATTCAGGAAACCTCCGGTAACCTCCACCGTGGTAGGATTGGGGTAACCCTTGTTAGGTTCCAGTCCGAAGGATTTGGTTACCACTGCCCCTGCACCACTTCTGGCAGCCCAGTTAAGTGATGCTGCTGTGGACCCCAGGATACCGGCGGCCAGCATGGTGGGGTTCCTCATTTTGATCCTGCAAAGTTCTACTTCCAGCATGGTTCCACCAAAGATGAGAAAATATAAATCTGAAGCTTATAAATTAAATCTATGAAGTGTTATCTTACCTCTTGTTTTGCGGGTTTTATTGCCCTTGATGAAAATTGTACCCTCTTAGATTATGAACTTTTCCCAAAGCACCGGATAATGGAAAAAATGATAGAGATCCGGAAGGGCCATCTAACCAGAGAAGAAGCTTCAATACTGAAGAAAATGGTAAAAAAATGCGATTGTGTTATTATAGAGACCTACGGACATCCGTCCAAGTATGAAAATTTAAAAGAGAGTTCTAAATTTAAATTTGAATTTCCCAGTAAGGCTGGAGAATTCTTAAGGTCTAATCTGGTCAGCATCCTTAAAAAGGTGGGGTTCGTTGAATCAGATGATGATTTTTTAGAAATAATTCACAGCCTTTCCCTGGAGATCACCAACCAAAAGTTGAAGGAAGCTTCAAAAGCAGAGGACATGCTTTTGATCCAGGATATAAATGCCATAGATGAGATTGATGAAACCACGGGTAAACTGGTGGAAAGGTTGAGAGAATGGCATAGTATTCACTTTCCAGAGCTTGATAAAATAAGAAGCCATGAACTTTACGTTGAACTGATTGCAGAATACGGAGATAGAGAATCCATCATTCAGTCCGGACGTCTCGATCCAAAAATAATTACCGGAAAAAGTCTGGGGGCTGATTTTGTTGAACAGGATATAAAGGTGGTTAAACAGTTTGCAGCGTCCATAAGATCTATGCAGGAATTAAAAAAATCTCTTACAAACTATGTTGACCAGAAGATGAGTGATTTAGCGCCTAATTTACAGGACCTGACAGGTTCCTCCCTGGGTGCCAAGTTGATTGCCCATGTTGGTGGGATCAAAAGACTATCAATGCTTCCTTCCAGTACTGTTCAGATATTGGGGGCTGAAAAGGCTCTTTTCAGGCATCTAAAGACCGGTGAGAGACCTCCCAAGCACGGGCTCATATATCAACATCCGGAGGTTAGGGGATCCAAATGGTGGATTAGAGGTAAAATAGCCAGGGCACTGGCAGCTAAAATATCACTTGCTGTACGTAAGGACGTTTATTCAGGAGAATACGACCCCCAAATCAAAAAACAATTCTATGAAAAATTAGAAGAGATAAAAAAGGCAAATCCATTCCCCAAAAGAATGAGTAAATCCAAAAAAACAGATAAACAAAAAATAAGAAAGAAAAAAAAGAAGGATAAATACAAAGAGAAATTCGACTCCTACTACTAAAGATAGTATGATGGATATATTACCAAGTGGATATTAATTATCCAGACTATATGCAAATAATATGATAGATAGGTGATAAATTTGGACAATTTGGTTGCTGTTGTATCTATTATATCCAGTGTAGTTTCAATCATTCTGGCGGTGTTTGCTATCTGGTTTTCCCGGCGGGTGGAAGAGAGACTAAAGAAAAATTTTTTAAGACTGAAGGAGATTATGGACACCAACCACGAGAGAACCAAGGAAGTCTTGGCAAACATGGACAGCGAAGCAGCGGCCATAAAAACAACCGTTTATGGATCACAGGCCGAACTTCTGGAAACCTTAGATAAGATGATGGAAAAATGTAACATTTCTAAGAAAAAGTGAAATTCTAAGAATTTCTAGAAAAAAGTGAATTTTAATAAATAACTAAAATTCTAATAAAACTATTCTAAGAATAACTAAATTTCCAGAAAGTGAAATTTCTAATAAACTTAAAAAAATATTACCTATGGAGTATTAAAAATGGAGATAACTCAAAAATTCCCGGGCGTTTATCAAATCCATGATCATCTGGCCACAGAAAACCTCACACCCACCATAAAGGTTTATGGAGAAAAATTAGAGGAATTAGAGGGAAAAGAGTACAGGATATGGGATCCCCGACGGTCCAAACTAGCGGCAGCAGTTTTAAAGGGTATGACAACCTTCCCCTTCAGAATAGACTCAAAAGTCCTTTACCTGGGCGCTTCAGCAGGTACCACCCCCTCACATATTTCTGACATAATCCGAGAGGGCTGGGTTTACTGTGTTGAGTTTTCACCCCGAATGATGCGGAGTCTGCTGGATGTCTGTCAGCTGCGGGAGAACATGATTCCCCTACTGGAAGATGCCACCAAACCCAGAAATTACCTTCCCCTTCTTCAAAAGGTGGATGTTTTATACAGTGACGTGGCCCAGCCCAAGCAGTCCGAGCTTTTCATGAATAACATGCGCTTATTTTCAAAATCAGATGGAATTGGAATTATAATGATTAAAGCAAGGAGCATAGATGTCACGCAGAGCCCTAAAAAGGTTTTCCGCGAAGAAGAATCAAAGCTTAAAACCGGTGGTTTCCGGGTGCTTGAAAAGATCAATCTGGAGCCTTATGAAAAGGATCACCGGGCCTTAATATGTGAATTTGCATTTTGACTTTATTGTGAATTTTGACTTTATTGTGATATCCTCACTAAAAAATAGTTTTTAAATTATTGATTCTAATTTTAAAGAATAAAAGGATAAAAAAAAAGTTTGGAAGGGATTAAAGGAAGTTGAAAGCTTCACATTATCCCTAATTGGAAATATTTAGGATTTCTCTGGTTTTTATGGTGGTGGTGTGTTTCCACTAAAGACGTTACCTGCGGAGCCTACTAAGAAGCGGTCACCCAGACCATTGGAGGTCAAGTCGTTGTTGGTTATGGTGTTGTTGTTAGCGTTGTTCATTTCTAGGCCGTAGTTTGTGTTGCTGTTCATGTTGTTTCCGTCTATGTTGTTGTAGTCGGAGAAATTTTCCATATAAAGCCCATTGGCACCGTTGAGTGATATCTGTGGGTTTGTATTGATCTGGTTGAAATAAGCGCCGTTGGTGTGTATACCGTTCTGGGTGTTGCCCGTTACAGTGTTCCCTGTTATGGTGTTGAAACTGGAGCCGTATAACTCCATTCCCTCACCGTTGCCTATTATCTGGTTATCAGTGAAGCTGTTACTGTCGGAAAAGCTGGTACCGTACACTGTGCTGGCAAATATGCCGGCAAAACCGTTTTCGGAGATGATGTTGCCAGATATGGTGTTGCTGGAAGAACCGTCCAATATCATTCCGTAATAGATGTTGTTGGATATGGTGTTGCCTGAAATATCATTGCCAGAATCGTTTAGGACGTATAATCCTACAGAGTTGTTTGATATGTTATTGATGATAATGGTGTTGCTGATGGAGAAGCTGTCCAGGTAAACCCCATTAATACCGTTGAATGATATCTGTAGGTTTCCAGTGATCTGATTAAACCAGGCGCCATTAGCATGTATACCGTTCTCTAGGTTGCCGGTTATGGTGTTGGAAGTGATGTTGTTAAAGCTGGAGCCGTAAAGGGCGACTCCATCCCCAGCATTATTGGTTATGGTATTCCCAGAGATGGTGTTGGTATTGGAAGGACTAATTCCAAACACGGTACTGGCAAATACACCGTCCAACCCATTTCCAGAAATATCATTTCCACAGATGGTGTTGTTAGAGGAGCCGTCTAATATCATTCCATACGCACTATTACCGGATATTATGTTGTTAGAAATAGTGTTATCAGATGAATTTAGCGCATAAAGTCCTACAGAGCTGCCTGATATGTTGTTTCCACTAGTTATCTGGTTAAAATTAGAACTTTCCAGATATGTCCCGTATAAAGTGTTTCCTGGTATCTGATTAAGAGTAATCAGATTATTATCGGATTTATAGATGCTTATTCCATTTACACCATTGTCTGATATGTTATTGTTATCAATCGAGTTGGCATAAGAACCGTTAGCTACATAAACTCCATTAACACCGTTGGATGATATGGTATTTACATTGATCTGGTTCAAATAGGAAGCGTGGTCGATACCCACTCCATCTAAAGCGTTGCTGGATATAACATTATCAGAAACCGTGTTTTGATAGGAGCCGTTGTCAATATAAACACCATCTGCACCGTTGAATGTTATATTGTTATCAGAAACCTGGTTGGTATTGGAGCCGTTGTAAATTAAAACACCATTCAAAACATTGTTTGATATATCATTTCCAAAAACCGTGTTGCCGACTGAAATGAAATCCATATAGACCCCATTCAGAGTATTGTTTGATATTTGTATGTTTCCAAGTATCTGGTTAAACCCGGAGTAATTGGCGTATATACCATTCCATCCATTGCCTATAATGGTGTTCCCGGTTATGTTGTTAAAACTGGAGCCGTAAAGAGCGATTCCATCCAGAATATTATTTGCAATTTGGTTGTCACTGATGGTGTTGCCATCGGACAGGTTAATACTGAACACAGTACTGGAAAATATTCCGCTAAAAAGATTTCCGGAAATATCATTCCCATCAACGATGTTGTTGGAAGAGCCGTCCAGCAGTACCCCATAGCCGTTGTAATTTATAGTGTTGCTAAGGATGTTGTTAGCATTAGAGTCTAAGGCACATACCCCTACACCGTTGTTACTTATGTCGTTCCAGGAAATGGTGTTACCAGAAGAACCAAAAAGTATGGTTCCATAGACATTATCTGTTATCATATTGCCTTCAATAGTGTTAAAGCTAGCGTCTACGGCTTCTACACCGTAATAGTTGTTGTTTATGATGTTTCCCAGGATCTGGCAGTTATTAGCCTCAACCAGAACAACACCGACAAAGCCCGTGGATCCGGTTATGGTCATACCCTGCAGAACCGTGCCGCTTCCAGTAGAGGTTATAGCAAACACTGGCTGGTTAGGATCTGCTGCCTGAACAATCACCTGGTCCGGCGTGCTGCCCGGCCAGCCTATGATGGTCAGTGGTATGTCGATCACCACATTCTCTGTGTAGGTACCAGTTTCCACTTGGATAACGTCATTAGCGTCGGCATTATCCACTGCATCCTGAATGGTAACGTAACCAATTCCCTGGTTTACGTTGAAAGGATCCGGCACCTGCGCATTAGTAGTGGTGCTTTGATCTTTGCTCTGCAGATCCGAGTTAGAATTATCAGTAGGACCCAAACTCAAATCCGGCGTCGAAGCAGTCGTAGTAACACTAGCTGTTGTATCTACAACCGCAGAATCATCCAGCCCAGAATTTGAGCCAAAATCATTGGTATCGGTGGCAGCAACTGCTCCAAAAGAAACAGCGAAAGCTGCAAATACACTCAAAAGCAACAATGTTGCTTTTAATTTCTTCATAAAGTAACCCCCATTTTTTTTTAAAAAGTTTAGCATCTACTTAAATTTTAAGATAGTGCTGTTATGCTTAAATTTTAAGATAATGCTGTCATAGTTCGTATGGAGTTATTAGAATAAGAAATTTTCTATATTATTATATAATTTAATTCATCATTAGATTGGAGAACCAGTTGATTTATTTAACTATCAATAAGTTTTAAAGTCCATAAACTCCATTAAAAGTTATGAAATATTAAAAAGTGATGAAATAAAATTTTAAAACCCGCATCTATAATTATTCTTTCTTAAAAAAACTCTGAATCCATTATTATTCTTTTTATTAATTATAAAAAAATTTAGGA
>JADGNH010000059.1 GCA_017883605.1 Methanobacteriaceae archaeon | reverse complement strand
CCGGAATATTTGCTAGCACTGTGTTGGGCAGCGGCCCGTCTGACAGTAACAACATCAGCTACAACCTGATAGTATCCAACGGCTCCGATGGAGTGGAGTTAAACGGCTCCAGCAACAACACCCTCACCGAGAACATCATAACCAACAACACCGACTACGGCCTGAACCTGGAAAATGCCAACAACAACACCATAGCCAACAACAACCTCACCCTCAATGGACTGGGAGACCGCAACGAAATCGACTGTGTGGGCAACGTCTTCAGTGGAAACACACCGCCGCCATAAAATAAGAATTTATTGTATCAGAAGGAAATAAAGAGTTAAATTAAAGCTCTTTATTTCATCCCCCTTTTTTTAATAAACAAATCACAAAGAACTAAAAATCTCAGCCCTTTCCCGGTAATAATCAAAAAGAGTTTCCCCCCAGGCCAATGAATCAGGATGTTCGCTAATCAGGTATTTGGTGGAATCATATTCGCCGGTGGTGGAGAATAAGCCTAGGTACATGAATTTATCGGTTACGGTGAAGATCACTTTCAAATCATCTTCTATCTTCCATACTTTGAACTTATCATTCTTCATTAACTTTCTTAGTATTATTAAACATTTTAAGTCAAGGTTGTCCATCATCTTTTTTAGAACCTGTTCTGTTAGTATGATCTCCACTTCAGCACCATTCTTCAACAGAACCTTTTTAAATATACCTATATAGTTAGGGTCAAAGATAGAAGATACACTTTTTATCACTTGTGATTCGTTTAATACCTGATCAAAGGCTTTAAAAGGTTTTAAAACATCTGTAGGCTCAGAAACAACTAATTTAGAGGAGTAAAGATCACCCATTTTCATCAGTAAATCATAGGGGACGCTTTCTATTTCATGATTAAGCCATATTTTTTCATTTTTTTTGGTGACGGAGAGGGTTTTTATCGTTTCGATTAGTTTAAGACCTATTATTTTTCCCGTTTGTGATAAACAATATTTACTACCTTCTTTAAAGATGAGTTTATTATCTTCCAATTTTCGCATTCCATGTAAAATTGTCGATGATTCCAATCCTAGAACTTCCTTGAGTTCTCCTAACCCAAGTTTCTCCTCACTTAAACTGATCAAAATCTTTATACGGATACTGGATGATGATAAAAATTTTAGATCATTTTTAACATCATCATAAAGTTCCAAAAGCTCCTTTGAGTTCATTAGATCTCACCCCATCAGATGAAAATTTCTTACCAATTAAATAGATAATTATTATCAATACTTTTATAGGTTACTATAAGATATAATAAAAATCTAAAAAGTATTAAAAAAGCATATTAAACTCTCATTTATTATAAAGATTTCATTAGAAGATCTAAAAGAAAAATATTATAAAAATCATGAGCACATTAATTTTAATTGTTCGAAAATTAGAAATTTCATCACTGAATAACGTATTATAGAAATAATATAAATTTAACTTAGATCATGATAATATGACATGTAAATTATAAATGCCAGGAAAAGGCTTTTTAAGATTCAGATTACTGTATTTTTCACCTTGATTTTCCAGAAGATAGTGAAAGCTAGGAATATAAGAGATTAAAGAGGAAAAGTTTAAGGAAAAGGTAGATAATAAAGATTTCAATTTTTACAGGTGCCAAATTACCTCAAGTAGATTTTCATGAAATGGAGATTGAAAGTGATCAAATTTTTCGTGACGCAAAATTAATGGAAAAGCCAAATTTTGCTATGTAAAAATTAAAAGAAACGCCAATTTGAACATACAACAATTGGAGGAAACGTCGATTTTAAAGATGCAAAAAATTAAAAGAGACACCAATTTTTCAGGTGCAACAATCAAAGGAACGCCAATTTCCACAGATTTAAAATTTGAAGGGAAGTTAACTTCAAATATGCACAATTTGAACAGGCAAAAGCTCAAGAAGAAGCATTAGAAAAGCAAAAAATGTTTGGAAAGAATTGGAACCCTGAGAAGAAGCTGGATTACTACTTTTATAGTGAAATGGAAGCAGAGAAACTGCAGAAAGGTAAAATTAAAAGTTTTCTTGAATATATTTCATCAATGGGCTTTTGAATACGGAACCAATCCTTATAAAGTTCTTGGACTTTGGTTAATGATAATTTTAGTTTTTAGCCTCATTTATGGAATTTTAAATGCAGTAAGCAGCATTCGAATCCAAATAGATTATATTTTTATATTTATTTTAGTATTTTTAAAGCAAAGGATTTGATTAGTTAGTTATCATTTAAAATCAGAGTCAGATTTTTGCCAGTGTTGAAGTTATTTTTGGGATTTTTATATGGGCAGCATTGTAGTCATATTTGCCAGGAAATATATGCGATAATTATAGTTAAATACTAAACTTTTTATACTTTAACTTGATATATTATTTCATGGCTAAGTGGGATAGAATTAAAATTAAGCGGCATATGCCTGTGGAAGAGCTTGATAAACAAATTAAAAGTTTGGAGGAGGATGTCAAAGTTTTGAACAGGTTACATTTCATAAGAAATCGATATTTTGGCGATTCAGTGGAACTGGCGGCGTCTAAATCTGCAATAACTAAACGGGTGGGATACATTTGGCAGGAAAGATGGAACGAAGAAGGTTATGGAGGTTTAATTCCGAAATATGGTGGTGGAAGACCAGCACAACTCATTGACAAAGATAAAATTAAATTAAAAGAAATATTAAGTAAAAGAGACGATTGGACCACCAAAGAAATTAAAGTGCTCATAAAAAAGCAATTTGGCCCAGATTTCTCTGAGAAACATGTTCGAACCATCTTAAGAAGTTTAGGACTAAAATTCGGTAAACCTTACCCATAAGACAACAGAAGACAACCAGACGAAAAAAAACAGTTAAAAAAAACATATCCAACGTATTGACTAAAAATCCAGATGTAATAGGATTTTTAGATAAGTTTTCACCACAAAACACTGCTAACACCCAAAGATTGTGGTCAGTTACCAAACCTGTAGTCAAGAAAAATTCCACACGTCTAAAAGCAAATACCATGGGATTTTATACCATAAAAGGTCAAAGTACAATTGATTTCAAAGACCACTCACGAAAAGAAGATATAACCGAATTCTTAAAACAAATAAGAACCGTAAACCCTTATGGAAGGATTATGATCATACTTGACAACTTCAGATCCCACCACGCCAAACTAACCACCGAAACAGCAGCAAAACTCAACATAAACCTAGTATTCCTACCACCATACTCACCACACCTCAACCCCATAGAATTCATCTGGAAAACAATAAAAAGAGAACTATCACCACTCCTAATCGAAACAAAAGAACAGATGCGGAAACTAATAGAAAAACACTTCAAAAAATACTCACAATCACTAACATACGCCAAAAAATGGATAAAAAAATTTCTAAAAAAAAGTGTAAAAAAATAAGTTCTAAACTATAATTAAGTTTACCATATCAAAAATTAAATAAAAATTAGATTAAATAATCCCTAAAGGAGAAACCCACATGATAGATGCACACATCCATGCCGATACCAGACCCTATGAAGATTTTGAGAGAATGGCCTTAACCGGAATAACCGCCGCCATAACCTGTGCCCACGACCCCCTTCGGATGAGCACGGCGGAGGTGGTTTTGGACCATATAGACCGTATTATGACCAATGATGTTGAGAGGACCGCAAAAAACGGGCTTAAATTGTACAGCGCCATTGGAATCCACCCCCGCAGCATTTCCCCGGATTTTGGGGGGGTACTGGAGAAGCTGCCGGAGCTCCTGAAACAGGAGAATGTTGTTGCTATAGGTGAAATAGGACTGGAAAAGGCGTCAGAACTGGAGAAAGATGTCTTTATAAGGCAGCTCCAGCTGGCCCAGGAACTCCCCATGAAAGTCATCGTACACACCCCCCGCACCAATAAAAGGGAGATAACCAAAGTCACCTTATCTGTTATTGAGGAAAATATAGATACCTCTCTAGTCCAGATAGACCACATTGACCCTTCCATAATAGACCTGGTAACGGACTTTGACGGGCTTTTAGGCCTCACGGTGCAACCGCAGAAGGTGACGCCGGATGAAGCGGTTATCATGCTGGAGGAGTACGGTGTTGGAAAGTTTGCCTTAGACAGTGATATGAGCTCTTCGCCTTCTGACCCGCTTTCTGTACCTAAGACTGTGCATCGGATGAGGCTGGCTGGCTTTAGTGAAGCTGACATTAAAAAAGTTTCATCTGGGAATGTGGCGGAGTTTTATGGGATTTGAGGTTTATTAAGAATTTCTTTATCTGGGATTCTTCCATTATTTTTAAGAATCTGCAGCCGTTGCCTTTCTTTACTCCGTCCATGATTCTATTATAATATTCAAATGGGTTCAATTTTTCAATCTTAGATAAATTATTCTTAGTCCAGTGGTTAACAGCCATAGGCCGATTAAAACTACTAAAAGCCATGTATAGGTAGCTAAGAATAGTCCCACGAATATGATTAGTATACCTATGATGATGTTTTTAACTCCGCATATGTCCTTAGTCCTTGAAAGAATTCTGGCAATACCTTCGATTATTAGGAATAGACCCATTATCCAGACTAGGAAACCATCTATCCAAGTGAATAGTGTGGGGTTAAATGTGGATAAAATTCCTAAAATCAGGGCAATAATTCCCAATATAAGCATGAGGATCCCTACAGGTGCATCATTTTCGCCCATTTTAAATATTCCAGTTAATATAAGACCAATACCTAACATAAGGACTAAGAATCCAGAAAGGACAGCAATCGGGATTAATCCTAAAAGGGGGAAAGCTATCACTATTAAACCGAGAATAATCAGAATCAATGCTATAGCCATTTTTTGCATATCTCACAAACTCCGTTTTTTTATCCAACAAACCCTTAATATAGAGATCTATATTTATCTCCTTTATATTTAACAAAGTTTTCTTCTTTCTCTTATCATCCTCCCCATTCTGCAATGGTGGTGTCCTGTAAGGTTCGCCTAGTTTTATCTCATACTGATGGAATTTGTAGTAGAATAGTGTGATTTGACTTGATTTACTATATTATATCCCTTTTTGAATCATTATAAGCCTCTTGGGATAGCTTGGGGTTGGTGCATCCACCGTATCCTTGACTTAAACTCTGAAGTAACTCTTTTTGAAACTTTTCTACTCATAGTTTCCATGGTGAAAATGAATAATAGGGGATTAGTGGTTTAGAAATATCAATGATAAGTAAAATAACAGTCTAAACTGCTCAAAAATAAAAAAAAGTGGGTGAAGGGGATGAAACAGGAAACTCACTGACTTACTCTATACTAATAATTGGCGTTTTAAACAAATCAGAGATTAAGGCGTGAATAAAAGAAATTGGTATTAAAATTGTGCCTAAAATCATGCTTATTTCATATAGTAAACTGCTTCTTTGATCAGGATTACCTCTCAGTCGGTTAAAAAGGGAACTCCAGGGAATACCAAAGGTATTCCCTATCATCATGGCACGAATGGAACCGAGGATTCCTTTTGCTTTGGGTATCCCATAGATTTCTATAATACGCTCCCATGATTCAGGGGTAGGGTTTCCTCTAGTGTCTGCATAATGTTGGGCAAACATGACCGCTGCAACTTCCTCAGCCGGAACATCGTCCATAACTCCTGAAAGCATATTTTTTATTTCTTCATTATCCATTCCACTTTTAAGGGCCATTTTTGTATGGGCATAAGAACAAATTGAACAGTCGTTCACTTCTGTCACTGCAAGCATAAGCCTTTCAATAAATTTTTGGCTGAGTTGCTTGTTCTTTTTTGCATTTAACGTATGTTTTGCAGTTCGTATTCCATTATAAAGAATCCAGTAGTATTCCTGTACCGAGTAAAGTTTTTTTCCAAGTTCCATTTTCTTATACTTCCAAGTTAGTGATTTTGAAAAGGTTTTATTTAGGGGTGCTTTTACTGTTTTTCAATGATTTAGGGGGTACTTTTTACTGTTTTTCAATGGAGCGTAGCACCATCTCTAAGCTGCTTTCAAAGAGCTCGTCCTGGGTTAGTTCGTATTCATCCATGTACATCTGGGTGGCGGGGATGATGTTGTTAACGTTGTTGGACATGGACAGCATGATCAGGGTGGTTGCCACTGGATCTATGTCTTCTCTGATGGTGCCGTCGGCAAAACCCTCCTTTATAGCATCCGATACAACCTGGAAGTTAATTTTTCTGACTTCTTTAAGTTTTTCCATGTTGTGAGAGCTCTTATAATCAAAAACCCCTGAGTGGTAGTAGGCATGATAGTATCCAGTGTGTTTTTTGTAGAACTGGTAATAAGTAAAGCTTAATGCCCTGATTTTTTCTATGCCCGTCAAATTCTGTGGTTGGACTTCACTAAACATCTCGCCGAGTATTTTTGCGGCGCGAATGGCAATGGCAGCATAAATATCGTTCTTGTTTTTGAAATACAGATAAAGAGTTCCCCGGGCCATCTCTGCTTGTTTGGCTACGTCGTTCATGGACACATTATCGAAACCTCTGGAGAAGAACAATTTTTCTGCAGCATCAATTATATCCTTGCGGCGTATTTCACGCTCTTTTTCCTTTCTGTATGCTTTTGTCAATTTTTATCACTTTGTCCATGTTTACAACAGATTTAAATTTGTACATGACATATGACTATATTTTTAAACCATAATCATTTCTTTTAGATATGAGTCAATTTAATTGACACATTGTCATGTAGTTGAACTTCTGTATTTATAGTATATAAATTTTTTCATCAGGGATAAAAGATTCTATTTTCTGAAAGCTGTGATTTACTGGAGCGCCATGTATTCCCTATTCTCCATAAAAATCACTTATTCCCTATTAGTCCGTTCGGTTTTTTCCTAACTAATTTTTTATATTTTCATCTGAAACTATTATACCAAAAAGAATTTAATCATAATAAATTTATTGATAATTATAGATAATATCAATAATTCATTTCTTAAATTCATAGAAATACTTCAACAATCTTAATCACTTAATTAATATATTTTTTTTTGAATAATACTTTTAAACATTTATATTTGGATCTTTATACAAACTTCCCTATCTGGCCTTCATTGGGACTTTTAAACTTTTTCCTTTTTGTCATAGAATGTGGCAAGCTTTAAAAATACATTTTAAACCTTTTTAAAAACCCTTTTAACCAATTCCTCAATTCAAACTAATCTCCCACTCATTATTTCCCAAATGCTCTCCATCTCAATGGCCATTAACCTTGAATTGAATATCATCAATAGAAGATGAGTTGATGATAGTTAAAAAGAAGGTGTTTTATGTACGATTTAATGGATAGCATCCCTATTATTATATTGTTAGCCACTGGGGCCGGGGCTGGTTTTGTCTCCGGGCTGGTGGGGATTGGTGGGGGCTTTATTATAGTACCGGTCCAGTACTGGCTTTTAACTTCCATGGGCATCGATCCCACCGTGGCCATCAGGATAGCTTTTGGCACCAGCCTGGCGGTTATCCTACCCACCGCCCTGAGCGGGGCTGTGGGCCACTACCACCAGAAGGCGGTTCTGTTAAAACCTGCGGTTTTTATGAGCTTAACCGGTATTGTGGGGGGATTTTTAGGGGGGATCATCGCCACCCACTCCCCTGGCGATTACCTCAGAGTCCTCTTTGGTTTTGTGGTTCTGGCCTCTGCTTTGTGGATGTTCATCTCCAAATATCCCCAGAAAAATGAAACCCATAATAACAATTTCCATTACCTGTTTTGGGGGTTTTTGGCAGGGATGATGTCGGGACTGGTGGGTGTGGGCGGCGGCCTGGTATTAGTCCCGATATTGGTGGTGGCCATGGGGCTCAGCATGCACAAGGCAGTGGGGACCTCCACCGCCATGATCACCTCTGTCGGCGGGATCTCATCCTACATCATCAACGGTCTCAGCGTCCCCGGGTTACCCCCCTATTCCCTGGGTTACATCAATCTTCTACAGCTGGCCATCCTGGCGGGGACCAGCATTCCCATGGCCCAGCTAGGGGTAAAAGTGGCCCACCAACTACCCGTGAAGAAGCTGAAATATATTTCCATAGTCCTGCAGGTTTTAGTCGCCCAGAAAATGATCGGGATATTCGGGTGGCTGCATCTGCCATTTTAGGGATTTTTTTTGTTTAAAATTTCATCAAAATCAAAACTTAAAAAAAGAGCAAAAAAATATAACAAATAAGAGACAATCTAGTAATAAGAGATTTAATACCAAAAATCATTTAAATAAAAGGAATCGTAACGATAGGGGGTTAGGGTATGTTCAAGACCTGTCCCAAGTGCACCGGCACCGGATTTATGATGTGCGATAGCTGTCATGGAATGGGCTGGGTAGGTATAGACCCTGAAAATAGCTGTATATGTGGTTTATGTGGGGGTAATGGTAAGCAAAACTGTCCCACCTGTGGAGGGACTGGTAAAGTACCCCGAGACTGATTGATAGTGTTCTAGGACTGATTTTTTAGATATTCGGGACTTAGTCTACTTTGTATTCAAAATTTAATCCAATTTTGTAATTCAAGATTTAAACTTAATTGATTTTTTAATCCTAATTTTGATTTTAATTTCCCATCAAACTAAAAACCCCAATCAGCAACCCGGTGCACATCAACAGCTCCCAACCTTTCCACACAACGAGAAGCCATCACATTCCCCGATTCAAGACATTCGACAGGTTTTTTACCTTTAATAAACGCCGCTATAAAACCCGCTGCAAATGTATCGCCAGCACCGGTGGTGTCTAAACAATTAGCTTCTTTGGAGGGGGTGTGGATCACCCCTTCTTCGGTGTAGAGGTTTGCTCCTTCACTGCCGCAGGTCACCACTACCCTGGGTACTCCCCGGTCCACTAACATCTGGGCTCCTTCCTCAAAATCCATCCCGGTTAAGATTTTTACCTCTTTTTTGTTTAAAAACAGTACATCGGTTCTTTTTATGACCTTTTCCAGTGCATCCATCCCATATCCGGAGAGGATGGTACCGGGGCTAAAGGAGAGGGTGTTGGCATGTTTTGAGGCCTCATCCACCACTTCAATATACATTCCGGTGAGGTGCAGTAGGGGGGAGTCCTTGATATACTGGATGTCCTCTTTTTCCAGCTTTAGTTTGGCGTTGGCCCCTGTAGAATTGTACATGGATCTTTCACCGGCCTGGTCCACAGCTATGAAGGTCATTCCCGTGGGTTCTGCTATTTTGAGAAGTCTGTGGGTTTCAACTCCCTCTTTTTTCAATTCCCTCCAGGCAAATTCCCCAAAATAGTCCTGTCCCACCCTGGTTAAGATACCTGATTTCACGTCCAGCCGGGAGACGGTCACGGTAAAGTTGGCTGCCGATCCCCCCAGGGACATGGAAAGCTTTTCAACATCCACCTCGTCGTCAGCCCTTGAAAAACGGGGCACTTTCATTATGAAGTCCATGTTGCAGGCCCCTAAACCCACAACCTGGATATCTGAAGATTTTTTCATGATTTCTGAAGATTTTTTCATGATATTCAGAGATTCTTTCATAATTAACGCCCTTAATCCATTTCTATAAAAAAAATAATTAATATTAGGATGGAACTAGGAATTAGATTAAATTAAGTTAGATAAGATTAAATTAAGTTAAATTAAATTTTAAACCCGTATTAAGCTATAAACAAAGAATTATGACGTAGATTCTACTCAGGGAGCAGTCCCACAAATTTCTTCAACCTTTCTATTATGTTGCCTTTATCCGGTTCAATGGGCTCGTATTCCCTTCCTAGAATGTCTGCTGCTATTTGCATTATGGCGTTGCTGATGGGTGATGAGGGATTTAGCTCTAACACAGATTTTCCCATTGCTACGGATCGGTCCATGGCCCGGTCGTAGGGGACAACGCCAAATATCGGGATTTCCAGTATGGATTCTATTTCAGTGGGTGAGAGTAGGAATTTATCATCATGCCACATGTTCAGTACAAATCCCAGAACATTTATATCAAGCTCATCAAACAATATTCTGGTTTTTAAGGCGTCAATAACTGAGGGCATGGTAGAATTGGTGATAATTACAACCTCGGTGGTTGCTGGGAGTCCTTCGGAGATATTGGGATTTATACCGGCAGGTAAATCCATTAAAAAGATGTCCCCGAAACTTGATCCCTCCTTAATTATCTTGTTCCAGGAGATATAGTTGGGATTAATGTTTTTCAAGGTTTCAAAATGAATTCCAGTTGGAATAACCAGGATATCATGTTCAATCTCATATACACATTCCTGTATAGATTTATCACGGGCCAGAACGTCATGCAGTGTCACATCAGGGTTTAATAACCCGGTTATAACGTCTAAATTAGCCATAATAAGATCAAAATCCATCAAAACAATTTTCTCGCCAAAAATAGACATTGCCACGCCTACGTTAAAGGTTAAGGAAGTTCTTCCAACTCCACCCTTTCCAGATGCAAAAGCTATAAATCTTGCCATTTTTACCATTTTAGTTTAATTTTAAAAAATTTTTTGAGATAAATATCATAATTATTTGTTTATAATCTTATTTTATGATTATTTGCTTATATAACCCTTATTCATAACGATATTGCTTATATAACCTTTATTCATAACTATATTGCATATATAACCCTTATTCGTGACGATATTGCTAATTAATCATCTTCATTAATCATCTTCCGCCGAAAAGACCTTTTAATGTGGCAATAAAGCCTTTACTTTCGGGTTTTAGGGGTCGGTACTCTTCACCAATTAGATCGGCACTTAACTGCATTATTGCGTGACTGGCGGGGGAGTTGGGACTTTTTATCACCAAAGTCTCTCCCAGTGCGGCTGCTCTGCCCACTTCAGGGTCTTCGGGTATAGTCGATATGATTGGGACCTCCAGGAAGTCTTCAATTTCTCTTACAGCCTCATCATCGTGGTTTTCTCGGTTTATAACCGCCCCTATTACCTCTACTCCAAGTTTATCTGCTATGATCTTGGTCTTAAGTGCATCACCCATAGAAGCAACCTCGGGGATTGTGACCAGGATCATCTCCTCAACTGATGCAATGGCTGCCAGGGCATCCTTTCCCAGTCCTGCCGGCGCATCTATAAGAAGTATGTCCGACTTTTTTGTCAGCTTCTCTAATACCCC
>JADGNH010000166.1 GCA_017883605.1 Methanobacteriaceae archaeon | reverse complement strand
GTTAATGGATAAAATCTGTAAGATTGATAGTTTTAATGGATTGATTTGTAATTTAATAGTTAATGGATAAAATCTGTAAAACTAGATAGTTAATGTTAATCAATAAATCTATAATTTAAACTATCCTAGATGTAAGTCTATAATTAACTATTCCTAGATAAATTGCAGTGGGTTTGAGGATTATATGACAGGTAGCCCCCTAAAGAGAATAAGACAATTAATCGGATCTATTAAAATAGATTTCATTTATTTTTTTTCTTATTTGGTACCTGTAGATAAGAATTTATGGGTTTTCGGGGCCTGGTTTGGAGAAAAATATGCAGATAACAGTAAATATCTATTTGAATATGTGAATGAACACCATCCAGAAATAAGAGCAGTGTGGCTGACCCGGAATGAAGAAACCTTAAATCTAATTAAGAATAAAGGTTACGAAGCTTATACCACTCACAGCCTTAAAGGATATTCCATATCTCTCCGAGCTAATTTAGGTGTCTTATCCACCAGTATTTATGATATAAACGAAAATCTGTCGGCCAAAGCTAAGACCGTTCAACTGTGGCACGGAACCGGATTGAAAAAGGCGGTTTTTGACCATAAAGACCCATATTTCCGGGATATGACCGAAACCCTTCCCGGTAAAATTAAATTAAAATTTTTTCCTTTCATAAAAAGAGAGTGGGAAAACGACCTCTATGCAGTTGCCTCAGAAAGCGTCCGTAAAACCAGAGCATCTGCTTTCAGAGCTTCCCCGGATAAGGTGTTAGTTACAGGCACCCCCCGTACGGATATTTTCTTTAATTCAAAGGTGGAAAAAGTGCCCCTCCACACTTTTCTGGCTGATCTGAAAGCCAAAGGTTTCAAAATAGGGATTTACATGCCCACCCGATCCGAAGGCTTCCTTTTGGAGGATCTTAAAGATATGGAACCAGAATTAAAGGATAAAAAGATATTTCTTTTGATAAAACTGCATTACCGTAAATTAGGTGAGGTGGACTCCCTGGAAGAGGATGTGGGTAACGTGCGGTTCATCCGGGATGAAGACATCAATCAGGACATATATACCATCTTAAAATGCACAGATTTCCTGATCACCGATTATTCCAGTACCTATACTGACTATTTATTGTTGGATAAGCCGATAATATTTTTCATTAAGGGGATCCATGACTTTTTAGAAGATAAGCACAGTTTATGGTTCGACTACTGGGAAGTCACACCCGGTCCCAAAGCCAAAAACTGGCAGCAATTAGTCAAATATATGGATGAAGCCATAAAATCTCCAGATGAACACCAAAAAGATAGAGAAAGAATTAGAAATTTATTTCATTACTACCAAGATGGTGGTAGCAGTGAAAGAGTCTTTAAAGCTATTTTTGATAAGTTACAAGAGTAGTGGGGTTTAATTTAATTTTTTTATACAGGAATTTATTAACTTGTGTTTTACCGGAATTTATTTAGTTTACTTTGTGTTTTACCGGAATTTATTTAATTTAACTTGTGTTATAAAAAAATTTTTATTCAATCCCAAATCTGTTTACTCAAAGAAGATTGCTGGAAATAAACTTTTTTGCCAGATCTAACTCTTCTTCATAGTCTATTTCAATGCAAAAGTAGTTTTGGATGTCTAACGGTAAGAATTTGGCCCCCTTAGTTATGGTTGATTGTAGAGCCCGGTCAAAGTAATCAGAATCTCCACCTTTTTCTAGATAATGCTTTAAAATATCAAAATTCTCTTTTTTAATGTAGTTTATCCCAATATGATAACCACAGGCATTCTGGAGAGATTTTGAGATTCTGTTTATAAAACCATCTTTATCCACCGAGATTTTGTATTCTTCATCCTTAATGGTTGAAAGGTCTCCGTTTACCAAAATTAAGTTTTTATCCAGATTTTCTTTCAAAAGTTCGGCTGTGGGGTCGTCAAATACCACATCCCCATTTATCCACAAAACATCATCTGCTTCAATTTCTTTCAGGCCCATTAACAAACTTTTAGCGGTGCTGGTGTTTGTAAAGTTGTTATTAATGGCAAAGGATAAAAATGGATATTTATCTTTAAATAATTCCTTTTTATATCCTATCACCACCAGGATATCCTCATACTTTAAATCTAAATTTTTTTGTAATGCCCTTAGCTGCAGATCTAAGATATTCAGTTTATCAGCTATCTCCACCAGTCCCTTGGGAATATCCCTACCTAAACGTGACCCGCGGCCTGCATTCAATATTATAGCTTTCATGTTTTTTTGATTAATGAATTATTTGGAATTCTACTTATCTATGAAAAAGATTCTATTATTCTATCAAAAAAGGATTTATATTCTATCAAAAATTTATTTTTTAAATCAAATAAGGTTTTAGGTCAGCTGATAGATCATCATCTTTTTTGGGTCGGGACTATATACATTAGTTTTTACTATCCAGACTGATTGGGCTTACCAAATAGATTGGATTTATTACTTAAAATAGATTGGACATACTACTGCAGTAAACTGAATATAACAAAGGGGTTTCAGATGCTAATTCAAATTAGAAAGTTATATCGCCTTATTTTTCCTAATTATTTGGATGAGCTAAAAAGAGAGCTTTCTGGGTGTGGCGAAGTTCTAGATCTTGGTTGTGGATATAATTCTCCCCTTCAATATGTGGAGGTGTCCCATTCTTTGGGTGTTGATCTGTTTCAACCCAATATAGAAGAAAGCAAAAAAAAAGGACATCCACTGTGAATATAGGTGGGAGATGTTAGAAAAGTTGATTTTCCTCCCAATTCATTTGACGCTGTTTTATGTCTGGACTTAATTGAACATCTGGAAAAAAAGGAAGGCCGTGAACTAATTGATAAAATGGAAAAATGGGCCCGGAAAAAGGTTATTATATACACTCCCAATGGATTTGTTCTGCACGAGGATCTGAAAAGAAACCCACTTCAGGAACATAAATCAGGATGGACTACTGAAGAACTGGGAAGTCTGGATTTCAAGGTCTACGGAATGTTCGGGTGGAAAGCATTGAGAGAGAAATCAGTAAAAACTAAATACCGGCCCACCCTTCTATGGGAGCTGATCTCCGCTTTAACCCAAAAAATAACCCGTAGATATCCAAAACATAGCTATGCACTCCTGGCCATTAAAGAGACAAATGAGAGCTGAAATAAAACGAGATATGGCTTTAAAAGACTTGAAAATACTGGTTGATAAAGGAATTCTCTCTGCTAAAGGTAAAGGAAGATAGGCTTACTCCGTTCTATCTTGATGTTACATCCATTTTAGAGCCTCATAAGATCGCCATGAATCAGTATAGAATGCCCATAGAATGCCCATAGAATCAGTATAGGATCGCCTAATAGAATGAAATCACCAACCACACAAAAACTTGATTTTAGAATTTACATCCGTAAAATAAAATTAGCCAATAATGAG
>JADGNH010000165.1 GCA_017883605.1 Methanobacteriaceae archaeon | reverse complement strand
TATTCCGCTCTCATAAAGACATGTTTCTACCTGTGTGGTTATGTTTAGAAATGCCCTGCGGGTTGATGTTTCAAACCAGAGTTCCTTGCGGTAAGATTTCATATATTTGGCTATAATTTTATTCTGAAAGTTAATACAATCATCGGACATTTCTTAATTGACCTATTGCCAGAAAGCAGGTTTAATATTTGTACCTCTCGTAGTACAATCGGCGCAACTCTTGGAATACGTATAGACTTCATAAGGTGGCCTAAGACTAGTTATAAGCACCCAGGTAGAAGCTGGTAAAGGGTCACCTCCAAAAGCAGTATCAGCAATACAATCAGTGTACAAGTTAACTATACCCGTAAAATTATCCCTTATAAATATCCTTTTTGAGGTTCATATACCACGTTTTTACTTTTTAATACTCTTAATATTTCATCGGCTTCATCTTCAAACATACCGTGTTTTAATAGTTCATTAAAAACAGCATATTTTGGAGCTATACCGCCACGTTTATCCTCAAATTTTCTAATAGCTGTTATGAAACTTCTTATTTTTTCCCTGTCATGTCCTAATCCTTTCATATACAAGCTATCATCATGAATTATGCACTGATCTTCAAACCAATCTTTATCAGGTACAGTAGGATCTTTATCCATATCTTTAATTTCTTTTTCTAATCTTCTAATATGACTAATAAGAGCATTTTCAAGTTCTGATTTAAAATAGGGGTCTATTTCTCCATATCTAATATGGATCAATGCCGTGAATTTGAATCTAAGATAGGGATCTATTTCAGTTAAATCTTTATGTTTCATTGTTTCTGTAATGGTTAGTTTAAAGTCTTCCATATCCAAACACCATAAATGTTTTATAAATTCCCAGTCGGTATGAAATTATAAGTTTTCAATAAATTATATACCTATTTGTTGTGATTCAAGAATTTATATCGGACCTAAAACTCTTCAGCGAGCCATTCATGGGCCTGTTTAATTGAAAGATCACTTTTGGACTGTGATGGCTCCACTCTTCTGAGAAGTCCTTTTTCAAAGCATTTTTCTACCTCATCCAAGGGGTTCACCCTTTAAAATTATTGAATTTCTTAAAAGTGAATTGTAGAAGGGTTGATCTGTCTTTTTTAATATTTCTAATTTATCAGGAGTTAAAACTATCAAGTTAACCTCGTTACCGGTCATTTTCATCATTTCCCTTGAAAATTTGCTTAACATGTATTCTGACGGATATTTATTTACTTTAACCCATAGGTCTAAATCGCTGCGGTGGGTGTTGGTGCCGGATGCCCAGCTTCCGTATATCCCCAGTGATGAAGCCCAGCTATGATCCAGGATTTCAAGGTGGATCAAGTCCAGGTTCAGGAGAATTTTGATGGCTCTGGTTTGGGCATCGTCTTTAAGGCTGTATACTCTACCTGATTTTTCCAGTAAATTTTCATCCTTTAAATTATTCAGGTAACGGGAAACCAGCCCTTTTGAGACTCCTGTTTCCTTTGATACTTTCATTACTGTGAATTCATCTTCGTAAAGGATATTATAAAGAATTTTAAGCCGTTCAGAGGTTTTGAAAAGTTCGGTGAGCATGAACAATATTAAGAAGTTTACAGTTTATAAACATTTGGTTTACAATATGAAAACTTTTTGTTTACAATTTGTAAACCTTTTGTTGTGACATTGTTTAATGTTTTTGTAAACTGGTAGGCTTTGTCTTCTTATAATAAAAATAATAACTTTTTTAATATTTATATCTGTTGGAATTTATGAAGATTAATATACGCTGGCTGAATCTTTATTTAAAGACTCGGATTTAAGTAAAATTTTCAGGGAGTGTTTTTAATTAGAATCTTTGATAAGATCAACCAGAATTAAATTTTAGTTCCTAATTCAGGCTATTTTAACTCTTTGACCTTTGAAAATAAATCAATCTTTTTATGAGGTTTTCTCATATTCTTTGAAATTAATTTAAATAGTTGAAATTGAATTAAAAAATCATCTAAAGTTTCTTCCAGGCATTTGTAAATAAACAAAGATGTTCATAGGATTAGTATAGATCATGTTAGAATACATTTGCCCACCGGGGAGATATTTATATATTACTTTGATCAATAATATTAATAAAAATTGTAGGAGAATAAAAAATGAGCGAATGGAAAGAAGTGGAAAGAGATGTGGAAGAGAAGGAAAAGATCAATATGTGGGACCCTCAAGCAGTGGGAGAATCAATCGAGGGGGTTTATATTGATAAGGAAGAAGATGTAGGTCAATACAGCAGTAATCTTTACACCATAAAGACTGACCAGGGAGAAATAAAATTCTGGGGATCTAAAGTTTTAGATGAATTAATGAAAAAGGTTCCTTTCAGGGATGAAGTGCGCATCATATATCAGGGTAAACAGCAGTCCAAAAAGGGTAATAAACCCTGGAAGGATTACCAGGTAATGCACCGGGAAGTTGACTGATGGGTTATCAGGAAATGATTCGAATATTCGTCAGTTATGTAATATATGTGGATAATGAATTTTACAATAGTGGAAATGGTTCACAAGGCCAACAATTCCCAGGAGGATTTAGTGGAACTGGCTACTGGTGCGTGGAATTATGAAGTGGACAATAAAGAGTTTGTGCGTGAACTGCGACGTCCAAAAATAGATTAAACTTACGGGTTCCTGACATTTATTAATAATGTTAAACAGATTAACCATGTGATGTCGAATATGAGGACCAAAAACTATAAAAGCAAGAATTGTGTTAAGTAATAACATGGAGAGTAATAATATTATTAAAAAGAAGGTAGAAGTTCCCCTCAAAAATGAGAAATCTGATGAAAGTGAACTCCGTCCGGAGTTTGTGGAAAAGATGAAGGAACGAAAAAAAGAACCCACAGTTAAAATTAAGGATTTCAAGAAACATTTTGACTTGGATAAACATGTATGATTACGTTTTACGGCAGAGTGTTGAAAAGAAGTTCAAAAAACTTGCCAAAAAGGATCCTAAAAAACTGCTTTTAGTATTTAAGAAAATAGAAGAAATAACACAGGATCCACATCGATACAAAAATCTTAGAAAGCCACTCCAGTACTTGAAAAGAGTTCACATAGACAAAAGTTTCGTTCTAATTTTCTCAGTTGATGAAACCAGAAAATTGGTTATAATTGAAGAATACAACCATCACGATAATATTTATCTTTAAAGAAAGGTTTTTGGTGACCTGATTACTGAAATTTAATCATAAACATCATAACGACGGTAATATCTCTTACTTTAAATTTTTTTTCTTTAATCATTATTAGAATAAAGGTTTTAATTCAACCATCATATTATAATTAAAGAATAGAAGTAAATTGCATGGAAAGAGTGGTAAAAAGAGTTGAGAGTGAATTAGATGTTAAAATCTTACCAGAAAAAATTCCTAAATAGTATACATGAAAAAACTTT
>JADGNH010000164.1 GCA_017883605.1 Methanobacteriaceae archaeon | reverse complement strand
TGTGCAGTGAGGAGGACCCTTTCAGATGCCACCGGCACCTCTTAATAACCCAGACCCTCCTGAAAAGAGGTTACCATATCTTTCATATCCGGGGAGACGGAGAAATCCAGGAAATTAAAGATAAATCTGTTCAAACCACTCTTTTTTAATAATATGAAGATTTACCCCGTGAACTTCAGCTAAGGATATGGTGGAAAAAATTATGAGATAAGAAAAATTATTATAGAAAATTCTGGATTTTTTTATAACCCAGATCTCTGAATTATCATATTATCCCCACAGTGCTATGCTCTATCTCGTTTCCTTCTAGTTGAACTCCTTTATAATCTATTGATTCAATACTTTGAAAAGGTATTATTCTATATTCATATTCAGAACCTTCTTTAAACTTAATTTCAATTATTCCAGTCTCAGGCCTTACAGCTATAGATTCAACTATACCAACCATATAAACCGTACCTTTTTTAATTTTATCAGTGCGATCTGGAAAAATTATTTTTAATTCATCGACTTTCATTGATTAACACCTCAAATCTAGTTTAATACTAAGTATTTAATACAGGTTACTATTTGAAAGATACCCACCCCAAATTAACAACCAAAATTAACAACCCCAGTATGAACAAGACCCCTTCCCTTTCCATTTCATCCAAAATTTAAATCTCCTACAAACCATCATCTTAGGACTTAGATGATTTTAATTGCCATATTTCATCTAAAACGTCGGAAGTTAAGGTAAAATTTGAATTTAAACCCTTTACTTCCGTTTCAACGGTTTTATATAAAGTGAAATTATGAAGCCTATGAGGAATATGATTGACACAAAGTCAAATGCAGTTTTCATGGCATCGCTGATGGTGGTGTTTACAATGGTAAATGCGATGGAGGTTTCATTTGCTTTTAAGCCCGTTATATTGGTGGTTTTCATTTTGTCGTTCCAGAATGTCAGGTTTTGCTTGATATCTTCTTTGGAATATTCATTGGGAAAGCTCTGATCAACTGCCATATATATGCCGCTGATGGTTCCAAGTATCAAAACCACCCCTATAAGAGCTGTTCCCATGGATGATCCCAGACTGGCACTGGTGGACATAATACCCGAGGCATCAGACTGCTTATCTGAACCTGCAGATGATAATATTATGTCAGCCGTTAATGGCAGTGCCAGGCCCAATCCTATCCCCAGGAGTAAAGTTCCGGGAACAATGTCAATTACCTGGGTGTTCAGGTTGAACTGGAAACGGAGGAAAAAACTGCCGGCCAGGGCTATAAGAAATCCTATGGAAATCAGGTAGTGGGGTGAAATTCTCGTTGATATCCGGGATGATGCTATGGCAAAGACCAGAAGCCCAATGGTCAAGGGCAAAATAGCCAGACCAGTTTCAAATGCGTTGGAACCTGTCACCTGCTGTAAGAAGACAGGCAAAACAAAAACAGCCCCGGCCAGGGCCAGCTGCATTATCATCCGGGAAAGCGTTCCCAGAGTAAAGTTCCTGTTTTTAAACAGTCTGATATCAGTAAGGGGCCTTTCATCCCGGTTGATAAGTCTTTTCTCCCTGAAATAGAATAGTATCAGCAGTAATATTCCGGCCCCCATCATCACCGGGGCTATCTCCCAGTTTTTAATAGAGTTAAGACTTAAAATTCCAAGGACAAATAATAAAATTCCAAAAGAAGAGAGCAGCACACCCAACTTGTCTAACTGGGACAGTTTCATGGTTGGAGGGAAGTAGTTAAGCTTCCGTGATAATGCCAGTACAAATATTACAATGAACAGTTCCAGTCCAAAGCCCCATCTCCAGCTGAAGAAGGTGGTTAAAAATCCCCCTATGAGGGGGCCGACTGCTGCCCCCACACCTGCCAGGGCGGTCCATATTCCCAGTGCAAATGCACGGTTCTTTCCACTGTAGGTTCCGGTGATGATGGAAGCAGTGGCAGGGGTCATCAGGGCTGCCCCCATACCTTCCAGGATGGACCATCCTATTAAAAGCATGATGGAATTAACGCTTAAAGCAGCTATGGTGGTTCCAATCCCATAAATAACAGCACCAGCAATGAATGCTTTTTTTCTGCCCAGCACATCCTGCATCTTACCCCCCAGAAGCATTAAAGAAGCCATGGTCAGGGCATAAACCGTGATAATTATCTGTATAAACGTCACCGTGGTGTCCAGATCAACCACCAGATTGGATATGGCCACGTTCATAAAAGTGGAATCAAGGGCAATGATGAATGAAGATAAAGAAACAATTATAAGCGCTGCCCAGCCTATTTTAGAAGTATTAGAATTATTTTCCAAAAAAATTCCTCCTATTAGATACCCTGGGGGATGTATCAACTCTCCCCAGAATGGACGGGTCTTAAAAGTAGGATTATCCTTCACCACCCTTAAATTTAAGGATTCTTAGGAGTTTCCTCCAGTTGTCTCCTGAGCCTATTTAATTCCCCTTTACATCTATCTAATTCCGTTTTAGTTTTCTCTAACTCTCTTTTAAGTAATAGATTCTTAATCCACAGATAAACCGACAGTACAATAAATAAAATTACCAGTATTGATAAAAATATGGCGACAACCGTTGCGGCCATGGCCTGCCAGATGACAGCGAATCCATAAAACAAGAAGAGAACAGCTCCTAACACCCCAATTATAAGTGCCAAAACCACTATGATCTTCAAATTCTTTATAAATTGATCTCTATCCATAAAAACTCACCAAAATTTTTTTCCGATTCAAATCTTGACTTCACCTTTAATCTTGAACTTCCCTTATTTTACACCATGGATTATTTTATTAACCAGAGCTAATATTTTTTTCCTACTGTTATCCCAGAACAACAGTAAGTTCATAAAATGCTTTTTGTCATCCCAGGATAACAAGTACTATTTTATGAGTTTTATATTTAAATAGACGTTTTAAATGAAAGAACAATAATTTTATATCTGTAAAACCTGTTTTCTTATACTCTACTTAATAAAAAAATATATTCCATTTTTAAATAGTTTTTTGTTATATTAATATAACAGAAATAGTAAATTGATTTTTTTGTTATATCAATAAAACAATTTTAAACCCACACTGTCACCAGGGTAACAAATAGTTGAGTAATCAAATAGTTGATTTTTTAACCAAGTGTTTTTATTTTTTTTATAAAAATTTATAGATTTATTATCTTTTTGAATTTATGTTATTTTAAGCATCGACCCCTGATACTTTGAACTAAATCTCATTACTTCTTTAAAAGTTTTTTATTTCAATTTTAATATCAAATTCTCCCTAAAATTTTAATACACACATTTAAAATGAAATATTTTTACACTTGCAATCTATGTCTAAGTTATTATTAATGACAAACAAAAAAAGATATAAAACAAAAAAAGATTGCCAAAAAGGAGTATTTCATTCTAAAAAATTTAATATATTAAACAAAAGTTTAAAAACCAAAT
>JADGNH010000163.1 GCA_017883605.1 Methanobacteriaceae archaeon | reverse complement strand
GGTTTCAACTCCAAATTCAGCGGTTTTTATGTCCACCCTTCCCAGAAGAGGTTTAACTTCCCTTGCAATTTTTAAAAGTTCATCTCTTGACGGATTCTGCGTTTTTTCGAGTTTATCATCTAAAACTACCTTGTTTCTGAACTGTTGAATGGTAAATAGGTCGCATTTTATAATTTTGGCTATTTCTAGGAGGTCATCCCTATCCAGGAGGCCGGGTACGTAGGTGGTTCTGCACTCCAGACAGGTATCTGGGGAATTGCTGGCAATTTTCATGCTTTTTTTAACTTCGTTACCTATATCTTCATTTATTATCTCTTTATACTTATCAAAAGGGGCTTTTATGTCCAATGCAACATAATCTAACCATTTTATTATTTTTTTGAGCTTTTCTGGAAAGCAGCCGTTGGTATCAAGTTTAACTTTTAGTCCCAGCTTTTTGGAATACCTTAAAAGCTCCCTTACATCTTCAAATTGTATTAAGGGCTCTCCGCCGGTTATAACCACCCCGTCTATAAAGTCCAGGGAATCAAAAATTTCAGCCTTTATCTGGTTGATATCAACATTATCCCCACCATCTATGAGCTCTGGATTGTGGCAGTAGGGGCATCTAAGTGTGCAACCACCGGTAAATATCACTAGGGAAATTTTACCCGGAAATTCCAGGGATGATACAATTATACCGCCGATGATCATTTTAATCACACCAAAGAAATTGATTAAGACTTGAATGATATTGGGATTTTAGTTTTATTTAGGATTTTTGGATCTCTAATTATTTGGGCTTATGGGGGAATAGTCAATGAAATTTAGATATAATAAATTGATTTTCAATTTAGATATAATAAATTTATTTTCAAATAAAATATATGGACATTTCAATAAAATGTTAAATTATTTAATGAACCATTAAATTAATTTATTTAAACTATCAGTCAACTATTCCCTGGAGGGTTTCTATGAATTTTTTATCCTCTTTAAGAGTCCCCACGCTCACCCTTATCCAGTAGTCATCCAGTCCCCGGAACGAACTGCAGTTTCTTACTATTATCCCTTTTTTCAGAAGTTTTTCGGTTAAAATTTCCGAGTTCATCCCGCTTTTGCGTGTATCAACCAGCAGATAATTTGCCTTAGACTCAAAAACATCTAAATTTGTGAATTTGGATAATTCTTTATATAAAAATTCTCTACTTTCTATTCCCAGCTGGGTTGATCTTTGGATGTACTCTTCATCGTTTAAGGTGGCTGAAGCGGCTATATGGGATAGTCTGGTCAGGCTGAAAACTGGCTCCACCCTTTTCATGTATTCTATGAGCTGAGGGTTCCCCAGGCCATATCCGATTCTCATACCGGCCAGCCCCATGACTTTGGAGAAGGTGCGCAGTATAAAGAGATTATCATGTTCATCCAGGAGCTCCACGTTGTTTACACCTGAAAATTCAAAGTAAGCCTCATCCACCACTACCAGGGCCTCGGTGCTTTCCAGGACCTTTATTATATCCTTTTTGTCTATTAGTCCTCCGGTGGGGTTGTTAGGGGTGCACAGGAATATGATCCGGGTGCGGGGAGATAGGGCCTCCAGCACGGAATTAACGTCCAACCGATTTTGGGCCACGTCCCAGCGGGCAAAGACCGGAACTGCTCCGTGTATCTTCAGGGTAAACTCGTAGTACATATAAGAGGGAATGTGCACTATAAATTCGTCTCCAGGTTCTATGAGGGTTTTCCCCATGACATCCAGGATCTCGTCTGCACCGTCGCCACCTAAAATCACCTGAGAGGGAGATACACCTGAATAGGAAGCCACATTCTCTGTAAGGTCCTTTAAGTTGGCTTCAGGGTATCTATTAATAAATTTGATATTCTGGGACACAGCTTCCACTGCCTTTAAAGATGGACCCATAGGATTCTCATTGGAACCTAACTTTATTATTTTATCGGGATCTAAACCGTATTCTGCGGCTATTTCATCGATGGATCTTCCAGGAACATAGGGATCCAACTCTTTCACTATTTTCTTTACTTTTACCATAAATTATCATCACTTTTTATATTTTATTTAGTTTAATTTTTATACCATCAATTGTTATCTACCCTATATGCACAGATTTCTTAATCATAATTTCCTGATTTTGCCATTTCAGCGTATCTGAGGGCATTTTCTTTTATGGAGTTTACAGCATCTTCTTCCAATTTTTTCACAGCTTTTGCTGGGACTCCTAGTATCAAACTCCCCTCTGGGAATTCTTTTCCCTGGGTTACCACTGCACCAGCCCCTACTATACTGTTTTTCCTGATGAGTGCGCCGTTTAAGATAGTGGAGTTCATCCCTATCAGGCAGTTATCCTGTACCGTGGCCCCATGAAGGACAGCCGCATGTCCCACTGAAACATAAGAGCCTATTTTCAGGGGAAAACTTTTTGATGAGTGTAAAACACAGTTATCCTGAATGTTAGAATATTTCCCTATGGTTAGGGGTTCTATGTCACCCCTTAAAACAGCGTTAAACCATACTGATGACATATGGTCTATTTCAACCCTACCAGTTACCCTGGCTCCCTCAAATATCTTAACGCTGGACTGAATCATAAATCTTCAATTCCGGAGCATTATGTGTGTATCAAAAACATTATGTGTATTAAAAATAATTGTCCCTGAATTGTTATGTATTTTAGAATAATTTCTAAATTTCTATTATACTATCTAAAATTCATTTAAATTTCCTATATAAAATTTCATAAAATTTATCTAGTTCTGATATATAAGATAAAATTTATTTAGTTTCCTATATAATTCATTTTAAAGTAAATTTAATATTCTTCATCATTATCCAGAACTTCGTGCTGCTCTTTCGGGGCAACCAGCTTGTTTGAGGGTATATCTCTACTAATTATTGCTCCTGCACCAATTCGGGAGTTTAAACCCACCTTCACGCCGGGGTTGAAGCTGGAATTTATGCCGGTTTTAACTTTATCCCCAAATATAACCCCCAATTTTCTCCTACCGGTACTAACTCTTTTACCTTTAACCGTTATTTTGATGTCTCCATCATCAAAACGCAGATTTGCCATGTTGGTGCCGGCGGCAATATTGCAGTAGGCCCCTATAACTGAGTCCCCCACATAGGAGAGGTGATTAACATTGGTATGGTCCATTATTATGGAATTTTTAATTTCAACGGCATTCCCAACCCTTACATTATTTCCTATAGATGTATATTTCCTTAAATAGGTGTTAGGACCTATATCACAGTTTTCACCGATATGGATAGGTCCCATGATATAAGAACCAGATCTGATTACGCTGTTTTTCCCCAGAAACACCGGTTCGTGGATGGTAACACCGTCTTCAATTTCACCGTGGATCTTGGTTTCCATCTTCTCCAGGAAATGTTCATTGACATCCAGAAGTTCCCAGGGTCTTCCCACATCCACCCATTTATCATGAGATTTGAGGCCTAAAACAGTTTTACCCTTTTTTATCTGGATCTTAATGGAATCGGTAATTTC
>JADGNH010000162.1 GCA_017883605.1 Methanobacteriaceae archaeon | reverse complement strand
TGGAGAGAGAGGAGCTCCTGGAGAAGTATGTAACACCTTCCGACACCACTTATGGCGGCATAACTACCAAAAATAGAGGGAGAGGAAAAAGAAATACTGCAATTATAGCAGGATTTCTGGCGTTAATATTCTTTATAGGTATTGGATTTGGATTTGTTTTCATGAAAGGGCCATCTGAATCGGTTGCAGTCCCAATGCTGGTAAATGACAGTGCATTTCCAGCAGTGAACACCACAAATGTTACAAACACCAGCACTGCTTCAAATAGCGCTAGTACAAGAACTACAACTACCACCAATACTCAGAGCACTAATACTCAAACGACTCCTACTACACCTACTGATACAACTACCAATACAGCTACTAATACAGCTACCAATGCAGCTGTTATATAAATAATATTAACTAAAATATTTCCTTTTTTTATTTTTAAAATTAAATAAAGGAGATTCAAAAGAAGATAATTTAATATACTAAATTCTCTTAGAATTAAGTACAAGCTAATTTAATTTAGAAGGCAAATTTGTTTAGAAGGTGAATTAATGAATAAGTATCCTGTTATAATCTTAACTCTGTTATTTTTGGTTGTTATCGCATCGGGCTGTGTTATCAATAACAACCAGCAAAACCAGACCAAAAATTACACTCAAAACGGAGTTACCTTTACTTATAATGGGACCTGGGAAATTGCAAACACCACGGCACCCAGTGCCCTGGCCGCTGTAGGAGATCCAAGTACCGTCAATCCTACAACCCAGTATCCCAACACCTTCGTGATTATCCAGAAACCACCCGTTGCTAGTGGCACTGATCTGCAGACAGCGTACAATCAGAACTACGCCTCATTCTTTAATAACACCGGTAATCAGCGTGTTTCAGAGGGTAATATCACTGTAAATAATGTAAAAGCACTTGAAAATGTTTATACAACCTCTTCTGGCGGTGTTCAAAAAGAGATGAGAGTGGTGTGGATTTCACAGAACAATAACATCTATGTAATTCTGTGCGGAGCACTTCCTGCAGACTTTAATAATCAGCAGAAAAACTTTGATCTCGTAATAAACAGCTTCAAAGGCCAATAGATTTTTATTTTTCTTCTATTTCATATTTTTCTTCTATTTTGTATTTTTTTTATTTATATAAACTTTAAATAAAGTTTATATAACCCATCTTATCAACCATATTACTATACATGTAATATAGATGGAGAATGATCTTTTTATCATCATGCAAAAATTATATATTAGTAACTGCAATAGATTTATATCTATAAAGTTAAATCTTTATAAGACAGATTAGTGAGCCTTAAAATAGCCATATCTGCTTTTATTTTAGCTGCATCTTGAGATCTAGTGTCAAACTTTTAAGGTAACCTACCCTATTTGTCATAATTTCGATATAGATATCAATTTAAGGAGATAGTTTGTAACGGCGTTGGCTTTGAAGATCTTTGGATATAAAAGATTAATTTTATATTTATACATTATAATTGGATATTAACAACATAAAAGTCTTGAATTCAGTTATAAGTGCTTAATTACGGTTGATATTTATCGAATAAAAAAGGAGGAATGCTAATGGTATTGCCGGTATGCGATGTCTGCCTGAAAAGCGGGATGCTTTGTCAGGGTTGTGAAAATAAATTAAAAAGTGGTGAGATCACCCAGATGGACTTGGACATTGCAAAGATACTTTACAAGGTGGGCGATGGTAAAATAGGATTTGAAAAGTCCATCGAAATAGGGGACATGATTATAATTGTTACCGAGAAAGACCAGGTGGGAAAGCTCATTGGAAAAAGCGGTAAAATAGTCAGGGAAATATCCCGGACCCTCGGCAAAAAAGTGAGGGTGGTTGGTGAAAATTCTGATCTCCGCTCTGTTGCCAGAGATATATTAGCACCGGCCCGAGTATCTGGTATAAACATAGTTTATGGTAAAGACGGCCAGGAAAAGTTCAAGATAAGGGTTATGAGAGAGGATTCCAGAAAAATCCCCGGTCGACTGGACGTTTTAAACCAGATAATTAAAGAATTAACCTCTGATGAAACTACCATAGTGGTGGATCGAGATTGAGGATAAATCTAGACTGACTACAAAAGAGTTATTCATAAATCTAGACCGACTACAAAAGAGTTATCATAAAATTTAGATTGATCATAAAGACCGGCCATAAATTCGGGACGTATCATAAATACTGATATTTTTATATGGGATCCATAAAGACTGACATTAATTAAGAGCCTTAAAGACCAAATATTTTAATTTATCATAATATAAATCGATGCTGATTCTATGGAAGTCGTACTCTGTGTTACTGGAAGTGTAGCTGCAATAGAAGCGGTTAAACTTGCAAGAGAACTTAGAAGGCAGGGAGCAAGAGTAAAATGCTTTATGAGTGATGATGCCTGCCACATAATCCACCCTTATGCCATGGAATTTGCCACAGGAGAAAAGGTGGTACTGGATTTAACCGGTGAGATCGAACATGTGAAACATGCCCGGGCAGATGTGGTACTGGTGGCACCGGCCACCGCCAATGTTATAAGCAAGTTTGCCTATAAAATTGCAGACAACCCTATAAACACTCTTTTAATAACAGCTTTTGGGTATAAAACCCCCATAATATTTGTTCCATCCATGCACCACTCCATGTATCAGGCCATCCTCCCCAACATCCAGAAACTGAAGGAAGAAGGAATTATTTTTATAGATCCTAAAGAAGAGGAAGAAAAGGCTAAATTTCCAGTTGTTGATGACATCACTCTCCAGGTTTTAAGAGAAACTTCTGATAAATCTTTAAGGGGTAAAAATGTTCTGGTGAGCGCCGGTGCTACCTTTGAGGAGATAGACCCTGTCCGTGGAATTACCAACCGAAGCTCCGGGAAGATGGGATTGGAAATAGCCAGGGAAGCCTTCCGAAGGGGTGCTGAGGTTACCCTGCTATGCGCCAGAATGGAGGTGGAGGTTCCACCTATTTTCAGTAAGGTGGAGGTGGAATCAACCACAGAAATGAACCGGGAGTTGGAGAAAATCCTGCCCCATCAGGATGTTTTTATATCAACAGCCGCAGTCTCCGATTTCACCCCTGAAAAAGCAGGAGATGGAGAAGTTAAGATATCGTCATCTGAGGATATCACTTTAAAATTAAAGCGAAACCCCAAAATAATAGATTCTGCCAAGAAAATAAATCCCCATATATTTATGGTGGGCTTTAAAGCAGAATATAACGTATCTGAAGAGGAATTGGTAAAATCAGCCTCCCGAAAAATGAAAGAATCCGGGGCGGATCTGATGATCGCCAATGACCTGTCAGTGGAAGGCGCAGGATTTGGCTCTGATAAGAATGAGGTTATCCTGGTTGATGAAGATGTTTTCAGAGTGCCTTTAAGATCAAAAAGAGAGATCGCCCAGAAGATTATGGAACGGATTGTTCAGAAGATTTATTAGTCTTTCAAGTTTACTTGAATAATCTTATTATGGGAGTCTTATCATATTATTTATTAATTTTTAATA
>JADGNH010000161.1 GCA_017883605.1 Methanobacteriaceae archaeon | reverse complement strand
TTACCAGAAATAGATATAGGAATTTTACCAATATGGAAAATTTTTACCAGAATTAGAATTAATCAATAGAATTTTTTTACCACAATATAATAGGATTAACTGTTAAAATAGAGATTAATTGTTAGATATTCAATAGAAATTAAATGTTGATATTGAATAGAAATGTTGTTTGATATTTGGAATAAAAATTTAATGTTAATATTTTGGAATAGAATTGTTATGGAGTTGAAAACATGGCCATCCATCCCATAGAATACAGGTACGGTACAGAAGAAATGAGAAAAGTCTGGGATAACAAAAACAAGCTTCAGAAGATGCTTGAAGTTGAGGCTGCCCTGGCTGAAGCTGAAGCCTCACTTAATTTAATTCCAGACGAGTCAGCATCTGAAATAAAAAGAAAGGCAAGCACCAAATATGTTACCCCGGAAAGGGTGGCTGAAATTGAGAGAGAAACCAATCACGATATCGTTTCCATTGTAAAAGCTCTGGCTGAGGTCTGTGACAACGGTGCCGGGGAATATGTGCATTTCGGCGCCACCTCCAACGACATAATAGACACCGCCCAATCAATGCTTTTTAAGGAGTCCATCTTGATTTTAAGAGAAAAACTGGTTAAACTCACCAAAATCCTGCTACAAATGGCAGATGATCATAAAAAAACTGTCTGCATAGGAAGGACCCATGGCCAGCACGCCCTGCCAACCACCTACGGTATGAAGTTTGCTCTGTGGGCTGATGAGCTGCACCGGCAAATAGAAAGGCTTGATGAGTGTGAAGGCCGGCTCTGTGTGGGTATGATGACCGGTGCCGTGGGCACTACTGCCGCGCTTGGATCAGACGGTCTGGCTGTCCACCGAAAACTTTCGGAAATATTGGACCTTAAACCTGTCCTGATCTCAAATCAGGTGGTTCAGAGGGATAATCACGCCGAATTCATAATGGATCTGGCCAATACCACCAGTACCCTGGATAAAATGGCTTTAGAAATCCGGAACCTCCAGAGAACTGAAATTAAAGAGATTGGTGAGAGTTTCGACCCTGAAAAACAGGTGGGAAGCAGTACCATGCCCCATAAGATGAATCCAATTACAGCAGAGAGGATATGTGGAATATCCAGAATCATAAGAGCATATGTAACTCCTGCCCTGGAAAACAACCCCCTCTGGCATGAAAGAGACCTTACCAACTCCTCCTGTGAGAGAATAATGTTTCCTGAGTCCTGCATTCTAACCGATTACCTGTTAAAGCTTTCCATTAAACTTTTCAAAAACCTGGTTTTCTATCCAGAAAATATTGAAAAAAATCTGAATTTAACCCACGGCTTGATAATGGCAGAGAGGGTAATGGCAGAACTGACCAGAAGTGGTGCTGGAAGGCAAACCGCCTATGCTCTGGTTAGAAACTGCGCCCTGAAAGCTAACCAACAAAACGTGGGCCTGGAAGAGATTATCCTAACCCAGGACGACATCAGAAAATATCTATCCACTGAAGATATTCAGGAAATCATGGACCCCCACACTTACCTGGGATCCGCGGTGGAAATAGTGGAAAATGTGTTGGAAGAGGCAAAGATATGGTTTTAAAAACTTAAAATAAATCTCAAACCGGGTTTATCCCTAAAATAAATTTTAGATCTGATTTATCCCTAAAAATAATCTAAAACCTGGTTTTATCCAAATTTTTCTCTAAATTTTTTCTTAAAACCTGTATTAAATCCCTTTTTTTAAATCATTCTAGTTTCAAATCACCTCCAAATTTCGAAAAATTAATATATCACCGATTATAAAAATAATATGTACGAACAGTAAAAGGAGGTGAAAAAAAATGGTAGATGTCAAAAAAATTAAATCGATCGATCTAGCACCCTTTACAATAATGTCGTCTTCAATACACGCAATTTTAGCCTTTATTGCAGCTATACTGATGTTAATCCTTTTTGGAATCGTAGCAGCTTTAATACCTGGACTTGGCGTGATTAGTGCATTTATTACATGGGCCGGTGTAGCTTTAGTTATAATCTATCCCATAAGCTCGTTCTTCATTAGCATAGCCTCGGCTTTCTTCAGCGTGTGGCTTTACAACATGCTAGAGCCCCGAGTAGGCGGTATACAGCTGAGATTAGAGGGCAACGAAGTACAGGAAATTCCGATAGTACCATTTGCACTGATATTATCCTGCATAGGGGCCGTATGGGCCTTTATTATAGGTCTTTTCCTTGCAGCAGTAATTGCACCATTTACTGCCCTTATAAGCAGTTCCATTCCAATTATAGCCGGACTAATTGCTAATTCCACCAACGCCACCAATATAACCAATATGACAGCTCTTCCCACCGGCGCGGCAGTTAGTGCTGGAGGGGTGGTTCTATCAGTAATATTAATTATTGGAATGCCCATAGCTGTGTTCATACTCGGATTCATTAGCGCAGCCCTGGCAGCGATATTCTATAACTTCTTAGCCACCAGAGTTGCTAAGGTTCAGTTAGAATTTGCAGCAGTCACCGAAACAGTTCACGAACTAAAATCCATACCAGTGGTACCAGCAGCACTCTCATTATCAGTAGTATTTGCTGTATTCGGTTTCATCCAGGGACTAGGTCAACTGTTTTCAAATGGTGGTATTTTGGGCCTAATAGGAAATACCATAGGAATGTTCATAGAAGGGCTCATAGTAGTAGCCCTGGTAGCAATATTCTACAACTTCCTGGCACCAAGAATCGGCGGAGTGAAACTGGACCTCGAATAAAAACTATCTAAGAACCTTTAATTTTTTTTAAAACGGTTCTAATATTATTTTTTTTTTAAAATAATAAATTCTATTTATATATAAATGGAAATCTATTAAAAATACAAATCTATTAAAAATACAAATTCTTTTTAAATGTAAATCTATTAAGATGTAAAACCTAACTTTTCTATATAAAATGGGGTATTCATGTTTTCCAAGATCATAAAATGCAGAAAAATAGCAAAGGGACATGTTAAGGGAGATGTCATTTTAACCAGGGATTCAATAAGTTTTTTGGGAGGGGTTGACCCCGAAAGTGGTTGTATCATCGATCCAAACCATGAACTTTACAGGAAAAAGATAAACGGGAAAATACTGGTCATTCCTTCTGGTAAAGGATCTACGGTGGGATCCTATGTTATATATCAAATGGCCAGGAATAAAACCGCACCTCTGGCCATAATAGCTTCTGAAGCCGAGCCAATTATTGCAACTGGCGCCATAATGGCAGATATACCTATGGTCGACCGGCCGGAAGTTGATTTGCTGAATATATTAAAAGAGGGAGATCTGGTAGAAGTTGATGCAGATAACGGTCTTATAAAAATATAAAATCATCGCAGTCTTATAAAAAATATAAAATTATTACTGGATTATAAAAAATATTACTGGATTAATCTAGGTTAAAGAGTATCCCCGTTTAAAGGGTTAAATCTTCAAAAATAATTTAAAGAATTATATCTCCTCATTCTGCCTGATACTGATGCCTATAACCCCGCCAATGGCTCCCA
>JADGNH010000058.1 GCA_017883605.1 Methanobacteriaceae archaeon | reverse complement strand
GGATTTACAATGAACCCCAAACCCAGAATCAAGGCTATAATACCCATGACTATTTCCAGGAGTCCTAAACCACTGCTCTCTTTAACCTCAGCAACACCAGCTAATAATAGACCGAGACCTAAAAATGCCACTCCAAAGCCAACTATCAAGCTAACTGAGATTAATCCCAGAAACGGGAAGGCCAGAACAATTAAACCTAAAATTATCAGCAATATAGCTATTGCATTTTTTCCCATGTTTTACCCCCTTTCTCTAATTAAACAACTATTTTTATGTTTAGATTAAGCTAAATAATTTTCTATTTATATCCAATTAAATTTCGATTTACTACGCAGGGGAAAGCCATAAACTCATCTAATTTTTTTTCCTTAACTAAAAAGTACTCCTTAAAATAAAAAGTACCGCATCTTTATTCTTTACTCATCTTCTCTATTTTTAATTATTCCTTATTAGAGGCCATTTATTCCTTATTCGGGATTTTTTATGCGGCTATATCTTACGTAACCATAAAACCATCTTATGGACCAGAGAATATGAAACGCACTCCACCACCAAATTCCAATGATAATGAAAGAAATAACACCTAAAAATATGTTGATTAATGCTATTAGTAAAAATGCAGTGGGATTCCTATTAAAAAATGATACTACACCAATAAAATTTTGAATACCAGAAGAAAAGACCATGGTAGGGGATACACCTACAAAAATCCAGAATAATAAAGCAAAAAAGCCAAGGACAATCCTAATAACCGCCCTGGCAGGAGATAATTGTTTTTTCATCTGTGAATCTAATTCTTTTTCCTTACCAGCTTCATCAAGACCATTTTTACCCTTAATTAAGGACAATTTTTTAGTTTCCTGCTTTTCATCCGAATCCTTTTTATCTTCCATGAAAATCAGCTTCCAGAGTATATTATACAAATATTATTATACAGATGTTTATAGATATATTAAATAGATATTAGAAGTTTTAAAGCAGTTTAAATCAAATTAAAATCATTCATAACATGTTATAAATAAAAAAAAATGGGAGTTTGTTGGAATATTTTTGTATTTCACTCTTTATCAAAAAGCATTAATATTCCAGTAATTATAAGCCATAAACCAATTAAAGCTCCTAAAATCAAAGGATTAGCTATAAACATTCCTACGATTATGTATATTATACCTATGATTATGGCTATTACTCCATTCCACCTGCTGCCACCAGTTTTCGAAAGTACTCCGACAATACCGGCAATAACCAGGAAAAGACCCACTATCCAAACTATGAAACCAACTAACCAGCTAAATAGTCCGGGATTAAATATAAATCCAATACCCAGAACCAGGGCAATAATTCCCAAAATCAGCTCTAGGATACCCAATCCCGCACTTTCGCCCATTTCCATTATTCCGCCTAATATAAGACCAATACCCAGGATTAAAACTATAAATCCAGTAATTAGACTAAGGGGAATCACTCCTAAGGCAGGGAAGGCTAGAATAATAATACCTAAAATAATCAAAATCAAAGCGCTAGCCGTTTTTTGCATAATTTTCTACCTCCTATGTTTATCCAACAAACCCCAATCTTTTATTATATTTAAGAAACATTATTAATCAATTTTATGTTTCCGGGGTTTTGATTTTTTTCTTCGATAGATCTTACAAATGAGTAAGTAATCCATTTATCAGAGGTTTAAAAACAAACCAGGAATTCCTAATCCCACAGCCCTGTAACGAACCTTATCAAAACTCCCCTATTGATTTTTGAATATTAACTAACCCTTTGGCCTTATATAAAATTAGTAGAGGTTTCAATAATCCATCCAAAGAGTATAAGCACCACCCCTGTATTAATGAAAATAATGTTCTCCTTTTTCATATCCCATCAAAAGAGTTGATATCATAGATTAGGTGTTCCCACTGTTTTCTTCTTTTGGTCCCTGAGAACGTTTTATATAAGTTTGGATAATGGTGAAGCAGTTAAACCATGGAGTATCACGCTTAAAAGAACCGTGACCATGACCGTAAAAATTAAAGTATCATTCCCAGGGAATATAGCTACTTTTTCAGAGCTACCAATGCCAGAACTATTGATGCAAGTCCTCGGGGTCCAAACCAGCCCATGAACAACACAGAATCCCAACTCATTTTAGTTCCAATTAAGGAGATGGCAACCGGCCCTTTAAATAACAAATTAGTATAATAACTATTATTCCCATTTATAGGAGCTGGAATAAGGGTAAGGAAAATAAATATCGTATTATTGAGTCGGGAAGTGGGTGCAAATTAACGCATCATTAGAACTTGAGCCCATTTAATCAATAGATTTAAAGACTTAAAAAAAAACAAATTAAATAGAAATTTCAAGGATTGATAATATTAAAAATTAAATAGGAAGTTTGAGTTTATTAAAAATTAAAATAGGAAAGTTTTTGAGAAATTAATAAAAATTTAATTTAATGATTATGAATTTTAAGATTAAATAAAACAAACGATTATGGTGAGTATAACATGAGTAACGGTAAAACCTGTCCACCACCAGATTTTGATAAGACCTCCCCTCCCTGGGAAAAAAATCTAATGCGTTTGATAACCATTGCAATTCTCATTGCCGGTATCTACAACACGCTTTTTTCAGAGAGATTTTTCGGTATATTAACTTTGATTGCCCTAGCCATTATTTACGTGCCGGGATTTTTTACAGGGAACCGTTTATGCGTGATACCTGTTGATATCCGGATCTTGCTTTTGATTGTGGTATTTTTTGAACTGGTGATAGGCGACGGGCTCAGTGCCTATACCTACGTACCTTATTATGACAAATTCATGCATTCCCTTATCCCTGCTGTCCTGGGATTGATAGGGATGATGATAATTTACACCGCATACGCCTATGGACAACTGAAGGCCTCTTTGAAGGTGATGTTTATTTTAATTGTTTTCATGGTCATAGCCTTGGGGGCAATGTTGGAGATGAGCGAATATTTCTATGACCAGATCATATACCCATTTATAAATACGTATTTACCCACCGGCCTGAGCCAAGGCTCTCCCCTAGCATCTGGCCTAGCCGACACCATGCAAGATTTGTATGTGGACGCCTTTGGAGGTATTTTCGGTGCAGTTATAGGGGTGTGGATCATCAAACGGGAAGAGAAAAAAGGTGATAAACATTTCATAGATGAAATAGCGGAGCTGGAAGGTATAAAAAAGTCAAAATGAAATAAATAGAATTTCTATACCCTAAATGGGGCAAATTCCAGGATATGCTCCACAGCCCCAACAACTACCATAAATACATTTGCCATCTATCTCCTAGCCAGTCTCACCAAGGTAGATAAGGAAAGAATAGTGGAATTTGTGAATGCCCAACTGAAAAGTCCCAAGACCAGGGATCTGGCGGCCTGTTTTCTGGAGCGGTATGAGGATTAACCCGTGCATAAATTAAAAAGTGACTAAATTTTAAATTAAAAAAAAAGAATCTAATTAAAGTGTATTGGATTGAGTTTGTGTTTATTTATTGGTGATCCGATTGAACATAATACCCCTGGCCTTTGAGAGCATGGGCGTCAGATCCATGGCCACCCTGGTGGAAACTGACCAAAAGATATTAATAGACCCTGGTACATCCCTGGGCCCTAAAAGGTTCGGTTTCCCACCCTGGAAAACGGAATTTGAAGCTCTGTATGAAACCCGGTCCAGGATACAGAAATACGCCAAAACAGCGGATATTGTAACCATCAGCCATTACCACCATGATCATTATACCCCTTTTAGCCTGGGAAGATATCTTGATTCTAATCCACACTACGCAGAGGAAATATACCGGGATAGAAGGCTTTTCATCAAAAATCCTACTTCTTCCATAAACCAGAGCCAGAAGAAAAGGGCCCGGGAACTTTTAGATGACCTGAAAGAGTTAAATTGTGAAGTCAACTATGCCGATGGTGAGTCCTATAAAATAGGAGATACCGTGATGGAATTTTCTAACCCCCTGCCCCACGGCCCTCTGGGAAGTAAGCTGGGATATGTTACAACCTTAACCATCAGATGGAAAGGGGAAAGCCTGATGCACGCATCAGATGTGCAGGGCCCCATTTATGAAAGGACCAAAGAGTTGATTCTTAATGAAAACCCAGATACGCTGATATTGAGTGGTCCTCCCCTTTATCTTTTAGGTTTTGCCCTGGAAAAACAGGATGTGGAAAAGGCCCGGGTAAATCTGATTGAGATAGCCCAGGAAATACCTAGGGTGGTGGTGGATCATCATCTCCTGAGGGATCTCCGTTATTCTGATTTTATTGAATCCATAAAAAAGGAATCCAAAAACGAAATATTGGTGGCATCGGAACTAATCGGTAAGGAACCTTATTTATTGGAAGCCAGGCGAAAGGAATTATATTATTCTAAAGAATAATTTAAAGTACTTAATCCTAATTAATCTTCTATACCTCTAATCTTCTGCCTCACAACTGACATCGGTAATTGTAGGGTCTTCGGGATTATAGTCTGGCCTTACCAGGAAGTTTTCTTTTAATTCTGACATCTGGTTAATATAATCTACTATAAATAATTTCCAACCCTCTGGCTCTCCGCTTTCGCTGTATCCTTCTCTTTGATAGGCTCTGAGTTTCATTTCCCCCTTTTCATCCCGGCCAAAAATGTGGGGCTCAATAATTCTCTTTCCAGTGTTCTTATAATTAATTAATAATCTTTTTTTGGTTTTAATAGACTGGCAAATCTTATTAAGAGCCCTGTTGTCATCTCCCCATCTGAATCTCACCCACACCGGGGCCCGGGGTGAATTACCTCTAATTATTTCATTCACCTTAATTTCTGCCAGCAAGGGCTGGGAAGTAATTAATATCTCCGATTCCACCTCCGGAGGCACCCATATCTCCAGAGGTCCCCGGTTTTCTTCCAGAAGTTTTAATATGTCTTTTCTATCCTGGTCACTGAATCCAGTACCAACTTTTCCGAAATATTTCCCATTCCTTTCCATCATTAAGCCGCCAAAGGCTATACTACCCGTACTTTTGGTAGCTCCTATTACATGGACGTCTACGGTATCCTCTCTTTTGATCTTTAGCCATTGCCCTGATCTTTTTCCGGATTCATATTTAGAGGAAGTATTTTTTAAAACTGCTCCCTCATATCCCTGATCCCTATATTCAGTGAAATGATCCTTCACGGTCTGGTTATCAACAATCTTAAATGGAACTATTCTGGTGCGGTCATCTGAATGAAGGGCCTTTATCAATATCCTTTTACGCTCTACCAGGGGTTTCTGAGTAAGGTCCTCTCCTTTCCAGGTGAGGATATCAAATATATTGTAAGTGGCCGGTATCTTCTTGGATAATATGCTTATTTTAAGCTTATCTTCCACGTTACGTTTTAATAGAGTCCTAAAGCCTCCTGAAACTGTCATTTCCCCATCCAACATCCAATCATCACTTTTAATACTTTCTTTTAAAGCTTTTATGATCTCAGGGAACTTCTTTGAAACCTGAAGATGTCTCCGGGTCCATAAACTTATTTCGTTATCTTTACGTGCTGCGATTATCCTTTCCCCATCATATTTAGGTTCACTTATCCAGGAACCAGTTAAATTAACTTCAGGGCTAGTAAGTTTAGCAAGCATGGGCTCGATCATTATATTTTCTCCCCTATTCCCATTTAAATATAATATAGAAAATAAGATGTCAAATAATGATAATCAAATTATAAATGACAGATAATTGATTATCAATTATAAACCATTAGATAAATCCGTCTTAGTTGAACTATTATCGTTTTAGCAACCAATTATAACAATTTAAAGTTTAATCATAAGAGAAACAGTTATTTGGACTCTTCAGCTATTCCCAGCATTTTTTCGAGCTCTGCCTCGATGGACCTTTCTTCAGGAGGCTTTATTGGGGGTATTTCTACTTCTTCACCCAGGGCTCTCCTCTCTAAAAGCTCTCTAACCCGAGTGGTGTATTCCTCTGAGTATTCGGTCCAGTCAAAATCAAAGGTCATCATATCCACGACCTGCACACCTTTATCAACCAGATCCTGGTCGATCTCCGCTTCAATTACCTCCACTTCATCTGCAGATCTTATCTGGTCAAAATACAGGATTAATTTAAGTAGAAAACCTTTTTCATATGGTTCTAACATTCCCAGGTGTTCGGTGTTTCGTAATAGCCATTTGACCACCGCTACCTTACCACTGGTCTCCATGGCTTTCTTCAGTAGCAGGAAGCTTTCTCCGACTCCGCCTTTTTGTGGGGATTCTGTTCCCACGTAATATGATTTGCCCATGGCAACATCCGGTAGTTCCTCAGATTCACAGAAACCCAGAATTTCAATGGTTCTGCTGCGGGCGGGCATCAGAGCTTCAATCTCCTCGTTGGTAAATCTAATGCACTCTCCTCCAATGAAGACTGCCTTTTCTATTTCATCAGCTTTAAGTTCTTCACCATCTTTTTCACATACCTTCTTATATCGGACCCGACCGCAGTCGGTTTTATGCACCTGGTGAAAATGTATATGCAGGTCCTCACTGGCGGCGTAGGACCTGACCGGGATCAAAATAGTGCCGAATGCTATATTGCCTGACCATATGGATCTCATAATAAGCCCCTGAATCTTATAAATAAACTTCTTGATAAAATAATATGGTAATTAAAGCATATAATTTTTCTGCAAGCCTTATTTTATTTAATTTTATTTTAAAACAGCTCATGAAAGGTTAAGGTTTTTGTTAAAATAGATCTCTATAAATTTACCTACAACGCTGATTTATCCTGTTTTGAAACACAGAACCTGCACAGGGCACTGGGTGTGTCCATCTGCCTCTCTTTCACCGGACAGAGATATTCACCATCCTCGTACCTCACCTGAAATCCGCCGGGAAACTTGGTCCCCACCGGGTGGATGGACTCTTCCCGGATGAAGGTGGTGTAGATGGATATTATCCTGGCGATCTTTAAAAAGCAGCGCTCCTTATCATCTTGAGCTTCTTTCCACTGATTTTCTAGGACTTTTAAGAACTCTTTTAGCTTTTCTCTATCTATGTATCCTGAATAACTGTTTTTATCTTCTTTAATATTTTTTAAACGTAAAATAAATGCCTTGCTGAACCTCTGGATATAATCCTCCCGGTAACCGGCCTGCATGTACTGGGCGTCTTCCCGGATGAAGGTGTTGGCCCTGATGATGGTATTCATACCCACCTGGGAGGCCACTCTTTTCAAGACGGATAAAAGCTCATCTTTACTTATATCCACTGAAAAGTCAATTTCATCAATTTCATCGACCATTTGCACCATCTAAAACTTCTATTTTTTAATATTCTAAAAAAATTTATTATTTTCAATCTAAAACTTCTATTTAAAATCTAAAAATTCTATTTAAATATAAATACCTCAAAAACCTTTGTTTCCAATAAAAACCGTTAAACGCTCTCATCCTGCTCTGCTATGCAGAATCCGCAGACCGCGTTGGGGTTGTCCTTCTGCTTTTCCTTCACCGGGCAGAGATAGGTTCCATCCTCATATTTGACCTTAAAACCACCTGGAAAAGGTGTTCCCACTGGATGAATAGGTTCCTCCAGGACGAAGGTGGTGTAAATGGACATAATTTGGTAAATACCGAAAAAGTGGCCCTCAACAGAGTTCATTTTGATCAAAAGCTTCTCCTGCTCTTTTAGAAGTTCTAATGACTCTTGGAGTTCCTTTGTATCCACATATTCCCCATAAACTTCCTGATTTTCCTTTATCTCCTTCACCCTTAAAATAAAACCTTTTACATAGGATTCAAAATATTCCTTCCGGTAACTCCTCTGAATATATTTCCCATCTTTCAGAAGGAAAGCACAGGCATTCATAATATCCTTAATATGGATATTAAACGCCTCCTTTTTCAGAAGCAGTAAAAGGTCGTCTTTGCTGATTTTAGTTGAAAAATCAAGGTCTTCTGGTTTCATTATAAGCACTCAAATTAATTATTTAAGACATCAAACTATCCATTAAACATTAATTTATTCATTAGCAGGCGTCCTGCCCCCTATACCTTTTAAGTATGGCATCAGCGGTTTTGGGGCCGATGCCTTCAATGCGGAGGAGTTCCTCCCTTGAAATATAGCGGAGATCTGTGCCGAAGGCATCCACCAGTGCCCTGGCCCTCCTCCTGCCTAACCTCTTTATACTGACCACCATGGGCACGATATCCTCCTTTGTACCGTAGTAGAGGCGTGCCGTGAAAATTTCAAGTCTTTCCATTCCAGAATAGATTTTCAGAACCTGGCATATTTCCCGGAAGAACTTAACCAGCCGGGATGCTTCGTAAGCCGCTCTCCGGGTTGAGGCTGCGTAGACATTGAAGGCATTTTCAATCTCATACTCACTCCTCTCATCTATCCACTCCAGAAGAGACGCGGTGGTGGCCTCTTCATTGCCTATGGCCACTGCAAATATGTTGGAACTGTTCAGTCTATCCCTTACTGGTTCCTTGGTTTTCCTTCCTTTAAATGAGATTCTGGGCATGTCTGGAGTCCTTGCTATCTCATAGAGGAGCTGATGGGTGTTGATTTCTGTGTTTCTCCTTGCGAATTCTTTGAGTCTAACCGCAGTTTCCACCGCGTAGTTGCTCCGGGCAATCAGTATTCCAAATTCTGTTGCTTTAAGCCCGTCAGGGGTGGGCTGAATTATGCCGTTCTGGATGAGGAAGTCCAGGGCATCATTTATCTCATATTCCATTGAATCTGCGGAAAATACGGACATATAATCATTGTTACTCATCTGCCATCCGTAAAAAGTTTTAGAGAAAAATTCCAGTATATCCTGCGGACTTTTTGCCAGGGCGGATGCTATTTGGGTTATTATCTGCCTGTAAACTGCGTCTTTATTCTCCAGCAGTTTGGAGTTGGTGGATTCTATTTCTCCGTAGACATAATGGTCTTTGAGGTTGTAGGCCTCGTCAACGCTCTTGGCAATCAGGTAGGAATATCCTTCCAGGTCGTATCCTGGGCGCCCGGCACGACCGGACATCTGTTCGTAGTCAAATACAGGAATAGGCTGGGGACCCTGGGATGTCCAGCGGGTGTAATCCCTGATCACCACGTTTTTTGAGGGTAAATTCACCCCGTACATCAGGCTGGGGGTGGCGGTGATCATCAGAAGGTTCCCTGCCCGAAATTCATCTTCAATTATCTCCCTTTGCTGGTCAAAAAGACCGGCGTGGTGGAATGCAACACCGTTTTCAGCGCATTCTGCAAGTTTCATACATACTGCGGTTGGTAGAGACCCTCTCCTTCGGGGTACATCCAGTATTTTCTCTGCCACCCCTTGGAAAGCTTCTTTTTTTTCAGGGGGAAGACTCTTTTTTATTTTGCCAGATATATGTTTGGCCAGGGCCTCTGTAAACCTCCGGGTAGACACAAAAACCAGTATCTGGGATGATTCTTCTATGGAATGTTTTAATATCCTTAAAATAACGTCGTTCTTATTTTTTATTCCCATCTCCTCGGTATTCAGTACATCTTTGTATAGAGGTACCGGCCGATAATCATGCTCCACCACATGTGCATCCAGCCATGAGGAAAGCTCGTTCATGTTCTTAAGTGTGGCAGAAAGTGCTATGATCCGCATGCCAGGATTTAATATAATTGATCGGGTCAGGGCACACTCTATGGTGGGACCCCGGGAGTACTCCCCAATCATGTGAAATTCATCGACGATGAGGAGATCCAGCTCCCGGAGGGTGTTCCAAGAAAATCTGGTAATGGCATCAAAGGACTCAAAAACCATCACCGCCAGATCAGCGGATGATGGATGTTTCCCCACCTTCATACCCAGTTTCTCAAATCCTTTAAACTCCTTGAGCTTCTCGTTCTGTATAGAAATAAGCGGAACAGCATAAATAACTTTACCACCCTTCAATAGTACGTTTAAAGCCGCCATTATCCCTAAAAGCGTCTTTCCACTGGCCGTGGGGATGGCTATGATGTAGTTGGTGTCATCCTCCAGAAAACCAGAGTCAACCACTGCCTGCTGGGCCGGGTTCAGTTTATCTATTTGAGGGTAACATTTCCGGATAATCTCTCTTATCTCTGGATTTATAGATTCCATAATGATCAGTTATTTTTGATATTTGCATTAATTAAAGTTAAGTTAATTACATAATCTTTTTTTAACGAAGACCTTAAAAAAGATATGTTTTTTAGGGATTATATCAGATTAAGAGGTATAAAGGAGAATACAGGAAAACAACACATTTTAAGGATAAAAATCTACTGCAATTTCATTGGTAAAAGTCCTAGCGAAATAATTGAAGAGGCTAAGAACAAGATAAGAAGATGGATTGAATGAATCTATCCAAGGGGATGATGTTCTAATAACTAGTAATGATAGCAAACACGACAATACCAATAAACAGTCCTATCATAACACTAATAACCACAGTTCTAGGCTGATGCTTATTAAACAGCCTTCCAGTGATTAAACCAGATGATAGGGCCGCTATCCATATATAATAAGGGGTAAATACATAAAGCGCAATTGAAACAACTGATAATATAAATGCAGACAAAAACACGGCTTGTAAATTCACTATATCATTTTCTTTCATGTATTTTTTAGTCAAACCAGTTCCACACTCAGCGCAAAACTGATTATTATCTGCATTCTCTTTACCACATTTATGACATTCTTCCATATACTTTCACCATTTCTTTTTTTTGAAACTTCTTAGTATTAACCTTTTATTGTAAATTCAAGCGATTAACATGACAAAGCGATTAATTGAGTTTAAAAATCTTATGGCAGCACCATACACACTAGGAAAGGTTAGAATTTGAGATAAAAAGAGCTTAAATTAGAGAATAAAGAATTAAACGAGGTTATTTAAATGGTAGTTGATTTTCGAGCATGATATGACACCTAAACAGATGATAATTTGGGTAGAAAAGAATTTAGGCATTAAAGGGTATAAAGGCCCTCAAAAAAAATCAAAAAAGCTAAGAAATAATTCTGGCAGGTCAGAAAAAAACAAGGAGTGAAGAAAAATGAAGCAAATTAAGATAGATGATTTTGTTATTGGAGATAATAAAAAATTTGTTTTGATTGCCGGTCCCTGCGTTCTGGAAAATGAAGCAGTGGCAATGAGTACCGCTCGATATCTGCAAAAACTCACGCAAAAATTGAAAATCCCTTTTATCTTTAAGGCTTCTTACGACAAAGCAAACAGGACTTCGATTAAATCTTATCGAGGCCCCGGAGCTAAAAAAGGATTGGCCATGTTAAAAAGAATCAAAGAGAAGTTAGGCATACCGTTGCTTTCCGATGTGCATCGTTTTGAAGAAATTGATGCCGCCGCGAAAATATTGGATGTTGTCCAGGTGCCGG
>JADGNH010000057.1 GCA_017883605.1 Methanobacteriaceae archaeon | reverse complement strand
GGGAAAGATATAATAGAGACCGACGACAGTGTCATAGTACATGTGGATCTACCCGGCATCAAAAAGGAAGATATAGAACTTGATCTTACAGAAACAAGGCTGAAAGTTAAAGCAAGATTCGATTTCGAGAACGAAATCGAACAGGGAAGCTACATAACACTTTCAGATAGAAAAACTGGTTTTATGAGAAGAACTGTAAGATTCCCCAAAAAAGTACTACCCCATGAAGCTGAGGCTGAATTCGATAACGGGGTCTTAATAGTTGAAGCCCCTAAGTTAGAGAAAACAGAGAGCGTCAGAGTGGAAATCAAATAATTAGATTTTCCATATTTGGGTATGAGAGCTATCAAGTTGAACCAATTTTTTGGATAGATCCTGATCTTGCTTTATTAGGTGAAGATCCTGGATCCTGCTTTATTAGGTGAAATCCTGGATCCTGTTGATTTTTGGATAGATCCTTATCTTTAGGGATAAATCCTGAATCCTGCCGGATTTTTGGATAGATCTTGGATCTTGCTAGGATTTAGATGATCTGCTTGATTAGGGAATAGGTCTTGAATCCTGTTGGATTTTTGGATAATTCCTGCTTAGGGGATAGATCCTGGATCCTGATGGATTAGGGAATAGATCCTGGTTTTAACTTGATACAACTTAATTTTTTTTGGGTGAATGATAATATGAGCGGAATAGTTTCGTCTTTAATGAGTATTAATAATTCACTTTTCTATTTCATCAATTTGGGGATGGAAAATCCTCTATTTAATTTTTTAATGCCCATAATCACGGATCTGGGAAGTATATTATTTTGGCTTGTTATCTGTGGATTTTTATTTCTCTTTGGCCGAGAAAAAGGGAAGAAAGTGGCCATATTATGCTTATTTGCCCTTTTAATCAGCTTTTCATTGACTGTGGCTTTAAAATACGCTGTAGCCGAACCCAGACCATTTCTGGTTTTAAGTAATATAAACCTTCTCCATCTGGAAGAAAACTACTCCTTTCCCTCCAGCCACACGGTAACCGCCTTTGCCGGTGGTTTAATATTAGGGAAAAAATATGGATATTTAAAGATTTTAATAGCTCTGGCAGTCTTGATAGGATTTTCCAGAGTTTACATAGGTGTACATTACCCTCTGGATGTGATTTTTGGTGCTATATTAGGAATATCCTGTGCTCTAATTACATTAAGATTTGAGAATGAAATACTCCATAACAGATTCACTGATCTGATAATTAGAAAACAGATTTATCAAAGAACAGGATAAAATGGGCTGGTAAAATCAAGAAATCTCCACAAATATCTTAATTTAGGGCTATATTTTTCCAAATAAACTCTTTTTATTAATTAAAATTTAATATACGGGATTTTAAATATTTTTTATATTTAAAAAAGTTTTTTTTGATTAAGTCTAAAAAAAATTTGAAGATCTGAAAAATAACTGAAATTTTTTTTATAAGCAGTAATATAATCTACCTAATTATCTAAAGAAAATTGGTGATCTACCAATAAACATGGGAATATTTGGGTAATCTTCCAATACTTTTATATGTACTGGGGTAATATACTAAATCCATAAATTGAATATTGTGGTGAATTTGAAATGGACGATATAGACTCGCAAATAATTCGTTCCCTGGTCAAAAACTCGAGGATCACCCTCTCCCAGATGTCAAAAGAGATAAATGTACCTGATGCAACCATCTCCAACCGGCTCAAAAAACTGGAGAATGACGTGATAAGGCAGTACACCCTGATATTAGACCTTGATAAACTGGGTTTAAATGTCACTGCCATCATAATAATCCAGACAGAGTCAGAAAAACACGAAAACGTGGAATTAGAGCTATCAAAACTGGAAGAAGTTTCTGAAGTTTACAGCATATCTGGAGAGTATGACATCCTGATCAAAGTATGGGCTCACAGTATAGAAGAGCTTAACAAGATAGTTAACAGTAAGATTCGCTCTGTTGATGGTGTTGAAGATTTAACAGAGATGATAGTTATGGAACGCGTTAAAGAAGGAGTGGTCCCACCAATATGACCAATTAAATAAGATCCACGTAAATCCAAGGAGGTGAAAACATGTACCTAAGTGAATTTATCAAAAAACCGGTGACGGATGCTACAGGGAAAAAAATAGGAAAACTTAAGGATGTTATAGCATCATCCGAAAATACATATCCTTTAATAAGTGCCATAACACTGGAAGCATCAGATAAAAGGACAATAAACATTCCCTACAAATATATAAATGATATGGGTAACAAAATCAGGCTTAAAACGTTACTCAATGATATCAAGGAATATAAATTCAAAAAACAGGATATTAAACTTTTGGAAGATGTGCTGGACAGGCAAGTTGTTGATATTGAAGATAAGAAGATTAGAAGGGTAAACGATATCAAATTATCCTTTACTCGTGGTTATTATCATGTTATTGGTGTTGATATTGGGGTTTACGGCATTCTGAAAAGGTTGGGCCTGGAGAGCATTGTTAAACCCCTGGGTGTTAGATCTAATGAGAACATTATCTCATGGAAGGATATAGACACTTTAAATAGCGATTATTCTAATTTAAAGTTGAAAGTACCTAAACAGAAAATAAAAAAGCTTCACCCTGCGGATATAGCAGAAATTGTGGATCAACTGGGACTTAACGAGTCCTTAACCATTCTTAATTCTCTGGATGATGAGGCAGCAGCCGATACCCTGGAGGAGGTCTCCCCTGAAAGACAGGTTTCTCTTTTGGAAGGTATGGAGAGCAAACGTGCAGCTGAAATTCTGGATGAGATGTCCCCAGACGACGCTGCCGATGTACTGGGGGACCTGCCGAATGATAAAGCTGAAGAACTTCTGGACTTGATGGAACCAGAAGAATCAAAGGATCTAAGGAAACTCCTGGAGTACCCGGAAAACACCGCTGGAGGGATCATGACCACTGAATTTGCCTATGTGGACCAGAATTTAACTGTCCTGGAAGTTTTGGAGTCCCTGCGGGAGATAGCCAAGGATGTGGAGACCATCTACTACATTTACGTTATCTCCAAAGATGGTGATCTGGTGGGTGTAACCTCTTTAAGGGATATTCTGCTTTCAGATCGAGATAGAAAAATCTCAGACTTCATGCACACCCACGTAATAAAAGTAGATGTTATGGAAGACCAGCATGAAGTAGCCCAGAAGATCGCCAAATACAACCTGATAGCCCTTCCTGTGGTGGAAAAGGAAGATAAATTAAGGGGTATTATTACAGTTGACGATGCCATAGACATTGTACTACCCACTGCCTGGAAAAAAAGAGTTCCCAGAATGTTCGGAAGATAATGGGGATAAAAAAATATAATTATGGAGATTTAATATGGATTTCCTTATTTTCCGCAGGATCTTTAAAAACCCCCTTGTCCTGAGTTTCATTATATTCCTTTCGGTGATGGGGCCGGGAATAATCACGGCCAACGTGGACAATGATGCTGGAGGGATTACCACCTACTCCCTGGCTGGTTCACAGTTCGGTTACAACCTTCTGTGGACATTCATTCCCATGATCATAGCTTTAGCAGTTATTCAGGAAATGGGAGTACGTATGGGTATAGTATCTGGGAAAGGGTTGGCAGATCTTATACGCGAAAAGGTGGGAATTAAATTAACCTTTTTAATGATGATCGCCCTGCTTCTGGCTAACTTTGGCAATGTCCTGGCTGAATTTTCAGGCATAGCAGTAAGTTCTGGAATATTCAATGTCCCCCGTTTCATAGCTTTACCAGCTGCTGCCCTGTTTGTCTGGCTTTTGGTGGTTAAAGGTACCTATAAAAGTGTGGAAAAGGTCTTTCTCCTGGCTTCCTCCTTTTACTTATCCTATATTGTAGCCGGATATCTGGCTCAGCCTGACTGGGCTCTAGCTGCAAAAAGTGTTTTAGTACCACAGATAAGCTTGGATCCGGCCTATGTTACCATGGTCATTGGATTGGTTGGAACCACCATAGCTCCTTGGATGATGTTCTATATCCAGTCCTCTGTGGTAGAAAAGGGAATTTCCTTAAAAAATCTAAAATATTCCAAGATTGATGCCATATTTGGAGCCATAGTGGTAAATATCGTGGCCTTCTTCATAGTAATAGCCTGCGCAGCCACCATAAATGCCAATGGAATCCAGGTTAACAACGTTGCCGATGTTTCAAATGCGCTGGTTCCGCTTGCAGGACAATACGCAAGCATACTCTTTGCATTTGGGTTTTTGAATGCCTCATTATTCGCAGCCAGTATATTGCCCTTATCTACAGCCTATTACGTGTGTGAAAGCCTGGGTTTTGAGGCAGGAGTTTCAAAGAGTTTCAGAGAAGCCCCAGTATTCCATGGATTGTACCTGGGACTTATAATACTGGCAGTCATTATCATCATGATTCCCAGCGTGCCCCTGCTCTCCATTCTATATCTATCCCAGGTGGCAAATGGTATACTACTGCCCTTCGTACTGATATTGATGCTTTTAATCATAAACGATAAGAGAGTTATGGGAGGATACGTAAACTCCAGATTTTTTAACTACATAGCCATCGCAACGGTGGTAATTGTGATGGGGCTGAGCTTTTCCCTGTTAATAACATCATTACTTTAAAAAAAAAGATTTCAATTGAAATAGTTTTAATTTAAATGATCAAAAAAAAATTACAAACTTTTTAATATTCCTAATTTGAAGAGAATTGTTGAAGGATCATTAGAATAATTATAATTGAATGAGGATAAAAATAATTATAATTGAATGAGGATTAAGAAATAATTATAACTGAAGATTATTTAAAATAATTATAGTTTAAAGAGGATTTGAATAATTATAAGCGAAGATGGTTTAAAAATATAATTATAGTTTAAGGAGGAATACGATGCTACATGGAACTGAAGTTTTAAAGAAGGGCTTCGCCAAGATGACCAAGGGCGGAGTTATAATGGATGTTGTAAATGCTGAACAAGCTGTGATTGCCGAGGAAGCAGGAGCAGTATCTGTAATGGCACTGGAGAAGGTGCCGGCAGATATCAGGGCTTCTGGGGGCGTGGCCAGGATGGCGGATCCGATGAAGGTCACTGAAATCATGGAGGCCGTTTCCATCCCGGTGATGGCCAAGGTCCGGATCGGACACTTTGTGGAGGCCCAGATAATCCAATCTCTGGGAGTGGATATGATCGATGAAAGTGAGGTCTTAACCCCGGCAGATGAGAGCTACCACATCGACAAGAAAAAATTCACCATACCCTTTGTCTGCGGTGCAAGAAACCTGGGAGAGGCCTTAAGAAGAATTGACGAAGGAGCGGCCATGATCAGGACCAAAGGAGAAGCAGGCACCGGCAACATCGTGGAGGCAGTTCGCCACATGCGGGTGATAATGGGTACCATTCGAGAGATCAAAAACAAAGATGAAGAGGAATTATGGAGTGTGGCCCGAGAAATTGAGGCTCCACTGGAACTGGTGAAAGAAACAGCCCAATTAGGCAGATTACCGGTGGTAAACTTCGCCGCTGGTGGGGTGGCCAGCCCAGCAGACGCGGCCCTGATGATGCAGCTTGGATCAGACGGTGTCTTCGTGGGATCCGGCATATTCAAATCTGAATACCCCGAAAAGATTGCAAAAGCCATTGTAGAGGCAACCGCCCACTACGAAGATGCTGAAGTCCTGGCCGAAGTCTCAAGGGACCTGGGAAAGGCCATGCCTGGTTTGGATATGGGTGAAATTCCAGAATCAGAGCGGCTGCAGACCAGAGGCTGGTAAAAACCCAAATTTAATTCCTTTTTTTTTAATTACCTTTTTTGTCATGATAAATCTTATCCTATTCCTTCTCTTTTGATGATAAAACCTAAATTTATCCTCTCTTTTTCTGATAATCAGGACAGAAGTAGGTGGTACGGCCCCCTGCCTTTATGGTTTTAATTTCTCCCCCATCAGGACACTTCCCTCCCTGATAACGGTGAGGAAGTAAAAAAGAGGAGGGTAAAGTGTGCGGTCGGTCCTGGTATTCTATGGCTTTATTTAAAACCCTTTTCATTTCCTGGAACAGCATTTGCAAATCATCTTTATCCAGCTTATCAGCTTTAGTTAGGGGGTGGATCTGGCTTTGATAGAGGATTTCATCGGCATAAAGGTTTCCAATACCTGCCAGGAAATTTTGATTCATGATTAAGGGTTTTATACTTCCCTTTCTATTTTTAAATATCTTTTTAAAGGTTTTAAAACTTATAGCCAGGGCGTCTGGTCCTAGTCTCCTTTCCTCTATGAAGCTGTCTGGGTTGGTGGTTAATCCTACCTTACCGAACTTCCTCATATCATCAAAGGCCAGATAATGGCCTTTCTGGAAAGATATTAGAAGTCGAATATGTTGTGATCCATCTCCTTGGAAATATTTCAGGTAGCCGGTCATCCCGAAGTGGAGAATCAAAAATTGGTCATTATCCAGGCGGCAGAAGAGATATTTACCGTATCTGCTGGTGGAAGTGAACTCCTGTCCCACCAGAGCTTTATGCAGCTGGGGGGAAGTGGTATTTACTAAGATCTCTGGATTTCTGATTTCCACTTCTTTTATACTTTGATGGAGAGAGGTAGAATCGAAGTAATGTTTATAGATTTCAACGCTGGGGAGTTCTGGCATTTATTCACCACAACTAGTATAATTCAGGTTGTTATAAATTTTTTTAAAAAGAATATGTAAAAAGTAAATGTTAATGATCAAACTTATGTAAATGATTGGTAAACTAAAAAAAAGTTTATTTAAAAAAAAATTTTTTAAAAGTTTTTAATCTTCCTTTCGTTTAAAAACTCTTCATGCTTCCTTTTAGCATTATCTATGGCTTTCCTAATATCTTCCTCCACATTGGTGGAGATCCTGCCGTGTCCCGGCAATAATAAATCGATCTTCATGGTGTTAAGCCGGGCCAGGGAGTTTACGTATTCTCCATAGCTTCCGGAGCTTGATATGTCGGAGATGGTTCCCTCTGCAAAAACTGTGTCTCCCGAGATTAAAACCCTTTTCCGTGGTTCGTAGATGGAGATGGATCCTGAAGTGTGTCCTGGTGTGTGGAATATCTTTAAAAACCAGTCTCCCAGGTCTATCACATTCATATTTTCCAGCCACAGGTTTACGTGGTAGCCGGTTGGGTCGTGGCCGTGGGCCCGGCAGAGCAGTACCTCATCATCTGCTGAAATAATTTTGGTGGCTGCATAGCGGTGGGTTATAATGGGAACGGTTTCCTGGAGGAACCGGTTGGCGCCGAAGTGATCTGCATGTTCATGGGTATTTATAACCAGGTTCAGCTGGTCTATTGTTAATCCAATCTTTTCGATATCTTTTTTCAGGGTTTCAAAGTTTTGATTTATACCTGAATCAACCAAAACATTCATTTTGTCTCCTAAGATTAGATAGGAGGTACAGCTTGGTTTACCGGTCTTAATCATATACAAATTGGGTAGTATTTCATTATACATCTTATATTCTGCCTTTATTTTTACATTATTCAGTTTTAGGTCATTTTTTTTTAAATTAATATCAATTAATTAATGTTCAAATCAAGATTTTAATCGATTAAAATAAAGTAAAATAAGAAAAAATTAAGGAGGAAAAAAGGGAAGATTGGAGGGTTAATCTTTAAACAGCTTTTTCTCCTCTTTCCCCGGTTCGGATTCTTACCACATCTTCCACGGGTGATATGAAGATCTTCCCGTCTCCGATATCTCCGGTTGCTGCGGTTTTAACGATGGTTTCAATGACTTCTTCTGCGTCCTGGTCTTTTACTATGATCTCCAGTCTGGTCTTGGGCAGTAAATCTATGCGGTAATCGCTTCCCCGGTAGCTTTCGGTTATACCCAACTGCCTTCCCCTACCTTTTACTTCGGCTACAGTTATCCCATGGCATCCTATTTTTTCCAGGGCGTCTTTTACATCATCCAGTTTGTTGGGCCTTATTATGGCCAATATCTCTTTCATTTAACCACGTCCTAAATTTTTTAGTCTTTCCTGTAAAACCAAGTTTCTGTGTCCTGTAAACTGAGTTTTTATATTTAAACTTAGTTTATTCCTCTAAAACTTAGTTCTATCCTTAAACTGAGTTTCATATCCTGTAACCTGACTCCTCATGTAGATTGGTGTCAAGTCCTTCTACTTCTTCTTTGACTTCTACCCGTAGACCTATGGTCCAATCGATGATTTTACCCAGTATCAGGGTCACCACGAAGGAATAACCCATAACCACCACTATGGCAATGGCCTGAACCATTACCTGTCCAGGGTTACCGTAGAAAAGTCCGGTTCCCAGGGAGTTTATGAATGGTGCTGCGAACAGTCCTGTGGCCAGGGCACCCCATATGCCAGATAGTCCATGTATGCCAAATACGTCCAGGGCATCGTCGTATCCCAGGCGGGGTTTAAGGTAGGATATACCCAGATAAGATACAAGAGATGTAACCAGACCTATGATAACCGCTGCTTGCACGGTTACGAAACCTGCTGCAGGTGTTATGGCTACCAGTCCTGCTATTGCACCGGATAGGGCACCTAAAAGGGTTGGTTTACCTGTTTTTACGTAATCGATTATTATCCAGGATATAAGACCTGCGGCAGCGGCGGTGTTGGTGGCTAAGAACGCGGATCCGGCGAGTCCGCCTGCTGATAAGGCGGAACCAGCGTTAAATCCAAACCAGCCGAACCAGAGAAGTGCTGCACCAAGTACAGAGTATCCCAGTTGGTGTGGCAGGAGACTGATATCTTTTCTTTTTCCCAGTAGGATGACCAGGGCTAATGCAGCTACACCAGCGTTTATGTGTACCACCGTACCTCCTGCAAAGTCCAGAGCACCGAGCTGAGCCAGGAATCCGCCACCCCATACCCAGTGGGCAATGGGTACGTATACCAGTGAAACCCATAGAACTATGAATACCATCCATGAGGAGAATTTCATTCTCTCCACAATGGCACCGGAGATCAGCGCTATGGTGATAGCGGCAAAGGTCATTTGGAATGCTATGTATACCGTAGCAGGTATGGTGGGGGCCAGTGTTGCCAGCGCGTCTACCTGGATACCGTTAAACAATAAATTGGCCGGATTGCCAATAATCCCCATTATGTCCTGGCCAAAGGTAAACTGGTAACCGTATAAGATCCATATTATGCTGGTTATGGCGAAAGCTATGAGTGAAAGAAACATGGTGTTTAAAACGTTTTGTTTTTTGGTAAGACCTCCGTAGAATAATGCAACACCCGGGATGGTCATTAGCATTACCAGAGCTGTGGATATGAGCATCCAAGCTGTATCACCAGAATTAAGAACAGCATCTACCATAATTATTTTCCTCCTTTGTTGTTAATTAAAAAAATTTAATTTAACTACCTAAAATTAGTTTATTTCAATTTTAACTACCTGGTAGCTTGTTTCAATTTTTCGTAGACTTAATTTTTCAATTTTTATTTAATTATTTTTGATTATATTGGTTTTTATATCCTGTATTTTGAATTATGGGTGTTTTAAATTGTTTTTAGATTTTTAAGACCTTCCTTGGATTCTTCATGACCTTGTTCACCTCTTATATTTACTTTCATCAATTTCAGATCAGATAAACTTACCGGATGTAGGAAACATACTTCCGACAACTAGAGATTAAACTTCTTTTAATATAAAGGTTTCGGATCAGATCTTTAAAGATGTTCAACAAAATGAGAAATACTTACTATAATAGTTCAAGTTAGATCTAAAATTCTGAACATCTATAAAAAAAATTTAGTTTATTATAAGATATATAAAAAAAATTTGAATTTTTAAATCGGCATTTTTATAAAAAATTTAATAATATTTCATAAAAAAAATAAAATAATAAAAATAAAATTACACCAAAGGAATAAAATCGTTTATCATCAGTTAAATACTTCTAAAAGGAAAAACGCCCTTTTCTTCATATTCCTTTTTAAGCCAAGCTTTTAAAATAGGTTCTGAAATTCCATAAATACCTTTTTTAGACTCTATTAACCCCCAATTTTGTAATTTATTTAGAGGTTTGCTTAAGGAACCTGTGGTTATATTCAATTTCTCTGCTATTTCTTTTCTTTTAAGAGGTTTATCTAAAAGTGTTGTGGTGATATTTTGTTCATGTAAAGTTAATCTACTCCATTGATTTATGGTATGGACTGCCATCATAGGTAACGTTCTTTTAAATTCTTCCTTTACATTATCCTCATCCAAGGAAACATCTTGATGAAGTAGTTTAGCAAATGTATTTACATAATAAGGTATCCCTTTAGTACATTCATAAAATCTATCAAAACCACTATCATTGAAAATTAAAGAGGGTTTTTTTTCAGTTAGATAATCACGCACGGTTTCTTTAGTAAAGGGATGTATTTCTACATTTAACATCCTACCTCCAAAAGCGCCATCTTTACCGGCTATTTTTTCAATAATAGAATCCCTGGAATTTATAGACCCAGAAAAAACATAAGCTACATTTTTTTGACTTTGAATTACGCTTCGAAGAAACCATAGAAATGCATCTAATCTTCCACCTAAGTCTTTGAGGACCTGAAACTCATCAATGATCAGGATGGCTCCTTTTATGTCCGGGGAATGGTTTTCATAAATCTTTTGAGGTAGCTCTAAAACAAATTTTGAAAGTTTTCTATAGTCGTCCTCTGATTCAGGTATAGGTAAAGGATATCCTCCTGCATCTACAATATCTCTTATTCTAAAATTTTTTGTTTGGAAATACTTTTTTACCTTTTTAAATACAGTTTTAAAGTTTTTATTTTGACATTCTTCCATCCAGCAGGTATAGAAATGTTCCATTATCCCCATTTCAGTTAATTTGCCCATTTGATACCCTGAAGTGGCAGATAAATCTATATAACATGTTAGATAATCGTTTTTAAGTTCTTTTTTTATTTTTTTGAGTAAAACTGTTTTCCCTACTCCTCTGATTCCAACTATCATCAGAGTGGGAGGAGATCCGGTAGAAGTTGTTTCTAATAAACTTTTTATTAAGGAAATGTCGTTTTCTCGATTATAAAATTGTTCATCAGTTAATTCTGCATCAGTTCCCCATGCCAAGTCTTCCATCTAATCACATCTATATCCCTTTTTTGCAACATGTATTCTATTTTAGAACATATGTTATATATGTTGCGATTTGAAATATGTATTCCATTTTGGATTATGAATTATATGTATTCCTTTTTGCAATATGTATTCCATTTAGGATCATATATATTATGCATTGTATTTTGAAATACGTATTCTATTTTAGAATATAAATTAAAAAAAAACATCTGTCTGTGACTGTGAATTCATAAAATTAATGTTAACACATTATTGCGGATTATAGGATAAAAAAATAAAAAAAATAGAATAGATAAACCCCTTAATAATACGGAATAAATAAACCTATTAAATAGCTTTA
>JADGNH010000160.1 GCA_017883605.1 Methanobacteriaceae archaeon | reverse complement strand
TAGGGGTGGCCGGTATCGGTTTTCAGTTCAACCTCCATTAGATAAGCTTGGTATCCTGACTTGGGTTTGGGGATAGATGCTTTGGCATGACTGCTGCCACGCGTTATTTTCAGTGTTTGAGCTGTCCACTGATTATCCCGAAAGTCCCGGTCATCAGAATGGGCAGTCCATAAGCTGATATTGCTGGCCTGTTCATTGCTATAAACCTGGGCGGTTTTGGCGACATTGTTAAATTTCCACGTTATTTTAGGTAAAGGCTTTTGGTCTGCAATCCATTCAAAAAAAGCGGCTAACGTTTGCAAAGCTTGATCGCCGCCATTCAAATCATGACCGGCATTGGGTGTCTGGTAGATCAGTTTGGGTTCCGGTAAATCATTCCAGTAATGGCGTAATGAATCCACCGTCCAGTAGGGATCGTTAGTGCCCAGTAATAATAGTTTCGGCATAGTAAAACGTTGAATATAGGCATAAGGATCGATCCAGCTACGCAGTTTCTGCATCGCTTCGTTGTCGATTTTTCTGTGCAGATTCAATTCCGTGTAATCTTTTAATTTTGTGCTCTGTTTACCATATATTTGCTCAGACCATTGCAATTGCACTTTCATGTTGAGGGTGTCGATAACCATCGGCGCAATCGCGGCTATACGTTTATCGACAGCCGCTGCCAGCCAAGTCGTCCAGCCCCTTTTGGAGGCGCCGCTCACGACAAAACGGGTAATTTGTTGATTATGTTCTAATTTAACAATGTCCTGAACGGCATCCATGGCTTTGACAGCGCTTTTAACCATAGGAAAGAGCAAAGGCCAGGTTTCATCGCCGGTTGTTAAATATTGATTAAAGGTATAAATTCAACTTTACTTATACTTTTTTAAATAGATATTTAATAGAATTCCTCTATAATGATCTTTAGTTAAAAAAACATGAAAGTTTGGTGAAAACATGAAAAAAGCTATAATTGAAACTGATAAAGGAAACATTGAACTGGTACTTTTTGACCAGGAAGCCCCCAACACCGTGGCTAATTTTGAAAAACTGGCCAAATCAGGATTTTATGATGGATTAACCTTTCACCGGGTGATACCTAACTTTGTAATACAGGGAGGATGTCCCCAGGGCGACGGTACCGGTGGGCCGGGTTACACCATAAAATGCGAGATAAATCCACACAAACACGGCACCGGAGCATTATCAATGGCCCACGCCGGTAAGGACACTGGTGGAAGCCAGTTTTTCATCACCCACTCTCCCCAGCCCCACCTGGACGGGGTGCACACCGTATTTGGAAAGGTGGTGAAGGGCATGGACGTGGTAAACAACATCCAGCCCAGCGATGTGATGCGTAAGGTTACAGTTCTGGATGAATAAACCATTCAGAATAATTTTTTTTCTAATATAACGAGATTATAATTTAAAATTTTTAATGAAAAATTGGATCATATAAGAAAATTGAATCATATAAGTGTAGCAAATGGACTAGCTGTAGCAGACTGTGTATTAACGGTTAATATTGTAAACAAATGACCAATAAAATTCTAAAATCTTATTCTAATGGGTTCATTATGAATAAAGAAATTCATTAAGGACCACACCATAAACTTCAGCAATTTTATCTGCAACCACCACGTTTTCTGGTCCATAATCCTCATGTGGATTAGCAACAACGATTTGGCCAACAATTTTATCTTCATAGACGACGGGCACCGATAAAAATTGATTCACTGGCTCATGGCCCGGCGGAAGGCCGTGTGCAACTGGATGAGAGGAAATATCATGAACATAAAATGATTTTCCAGTATCCAAGGAGTAACCCAGAAGTCCGCCGTAGGTACCATCTTTCCGTATCTTGAAACGTGCCTCACCCATATCTTCATAAACTTGACAGCCATCTGTTAGATGGGAGAAGGATATTCCTACGCTGTCTTTGTTTTCAGGATCCACAAAGGCTACGTAACAGTTTTCGCTACGAGTTAGTCGGAGGGATTCTTCCAGAAATGCATCGGAAATATCTTTAAGGGTGTAACTTTTGCATACATCCTGGATTTTTTCTTTTATTTTATCTATATGGGCAGTGCCTTCGATGTTTGCTTCTAATAACTCTTTGACAATCTTTGCGCACCCGTTACTGGGGGGTTTTTTTGAGATGTTTTTATTCATATCATTTTCTCCCAAATTAGCTTATTAGTGATGTCATGCCCTTTAAAAATAATATCCATTGTTTAACATGGTCCTGTTATCAATGTTATTACTTTATAATTTTTGATAACGTAATTCCATAATTCTTGACAACATTTTATATTTAAATAGTCATTTTGTTATATTTAAAATCTTCTCAGAAGATACAGGGTTTCAGTTTGTTATCTTAAAATACAACTAACACCGCATAAATTTATTTTAGTTACCTTATTTATGTAATAAACGCCTATATATCAGATTATTTTACCTTTCAGGTGTTAAATGAACTTTTTTAAATCTTAAAAGGATACAGAAACTCCACTTAAGAATTTTCAAAATGAATATTAATTATAAATTATAAAACATATTGGGGGAATGATGTTGTGGGACTTATAACACCAAAAAAAGTATTAAGACACCTTATTCTAAATTGGAAGAGTTTAAAACAGGATACCACTCATCAGAAGAAGATATTATCCTCTTTCCTTATGGGGTGGGGGTTGTGAAAGAACTTAGCAATAAAAACGGTTTAGCAGAGATTCATCACCATGATGTTATTATCATAGGAGGGGGGCTGACCGGACTTCGGGCTGCCCTACAGGTTTCCGATGCAGGTCTCAAAGGGGCAATAATTACTAAAGTTCATCCGTTACGATCCCATTCAGTTGCGGCTCAAGGAGGAATGAACGCCTCTCTTGGTAATGTTCCGGGTAATGAGGGCGCTGCTGATAGCTGGGAAAACCATGCCTACGACACGGTAAAAGGATCTGATTATCTCGCCGACCAGGATGCCGTGGCACTCATGTGCCGTGAAGCTCCTACAACATTAATCGAACTGGAACATATGGGAACGGTATGGTCGAGACTGGAAAACGGGAAAATTGCCCAGCGCCCCTTCGGGGGAGCAGGATTCCCCAGGACCTGCTACGCAGCAGATCGTACAGGGCATAATATACTCAATACCCTCTATGAGCAAGTTCTGGACAGCAATATCCCCATATACGAGGAATTTTTTGTAACGTCCCTGGTAGTTGACAACGGACGTTGCATAGGATGCACCGCCATTGAAGTCATGACCGGACTGGTCCATGGATTTGTAGCAAAAGCAGTCCTTATGGCCACTGGAGGATTTGGCAGAATCTTCAGTAGGTCTACAAATGCTCTCATCAACACCGGCAACGGCCAGGCACTCGCACTACGTGCAGGTGCACCGCTCAAGGATATGGAATTTGTCCAATTCCATCCCACAACTCTCTACGGGACTAACATTCTCATGACTGAAGGGGCCCGTGGGGAGGGAGGTATTCTGGTCAATCGGAATGGGGAGCGTTTCATGGAACGGTACGCCCCAAAATCCGTTGATCTT
>JADGNH010000056.1 GCA_017883605.1 Methanobacteriaceae archaeon | reverse complement strand
CCCCTCCACAGAAAAAACAGGGCAGCGCTCTGGGTAAAGGACTGGATGCCCTCATCAGAAAGGATTACCTGGAAGGAGAGGGGGAAAAATCTGAGGAGAAATTTGAAGAAGAAGTTTCAGAGGCCCCACCGGTCAAAACCACGGAGAAAGCTGAAGAGGTCAAAACTCCGAAAACTGCGGAGTTAGACCGTGATGAAAAGATTATTAAGGAAGTTTTAGAGGAGGTCCGTAAAAACCCCAGAATATCGCTCTGGTCTGCAAGGTCTGCCGCGGTTTTAAGGTTTTTAAAGAAAACAAAACCAGAGTTTAGTATAAGCAACGAGGCATCGCACCTTATTGAGGCTGCGGTGAAGGATAAGTATTCAGATATCTGGGAAATGTTTGAAGAACGGAAATCATAAATGCTTATAAGTTATAACTTGGATCTTTTAAGTGGATCAGTTATAACTTATAAGTTGTAATTTAGTGAAATCTATTAGTTTTAAATGAAATTTACAATTCAAAATCAATTTATTAAAAAATTTAAATTAAAATTCAAGAGTGGCCTGATAGTTTTTATTTAATTTTATAAATGGTTCGGCTCTTTTGACCACTACCCCGATGTTTTTAAGCTCTTCACATTTTTTAAATGATTTACCACTTTTCCTGGCCCGAATTATCCTTCTTGCAGATATTTCCCCTATGCCGGGAACTCTTAAAAGTTCCTGATATGGGGCTTGATTGATTTCCACCGGGAAAAGCTCCCTATGGGCCATTGCAGAACAGTATTTAGGATCCTCATCCAGTCCCAGGTCTCCTTTATCATCAAATACCAGCTCTTTCAGGTCAAATCCATATGAATTTATCAAATAATCAGCTTGATAAAGTCTTGATGTCCTCTTGGGATGGGGTTCCTCCTGATTTTCCAGGGGAGTGTTTTTGAAGGGTTCAAAGGGACTGAAATAACTTCTCTTAATATCCAACTTGTTATAAAGCCACAGTACCCGTTGCAGTATTTCCTGGTCTGTTTCATCACAGGCCCCCACTATAAACTGGGTGGTCTGACCAGAGGGCGCCAGCTTATCATTTCTCTCAGAAAGTCGTTTAATCCACTTCATCCGCCTTATAATATCTGTCTGGTAGTTTTTAGTGGTGCTAAGTTTCTCGAACCCATCTGGAGTGGCTGCCTCCATGTTGATGCTCACCCGGTCCGCCAGACTCATGGCCCTTTTTATCAGGTCATAAGATGTGCCTGGAAGGATTTTCAGGTGGATATAACCTTTATATTCATTTTCCATACGCAGCAGCCGGGCCACGTCCACCATTTTTTCCATGGAAAGGTCGGCATCCCGGTGGATACCTGAACTCAAAAATAATCCTTCAACATATCTCATATTATAGTAATCCATGAAAATGGAGGTAAGTTCTTCTGGAGAGAATTCAGCCCGGTTAAAACTATTTTTGCAATGATTCATACAGTATGCACAGTCATTTGAACATTTGTTAGTCATCAAAACTTTTAGCAGGGGCACACAATTTCCATTAGGACCGGTGCTGTGGTAAATCCCGGGGATTTTCCTGGAGAGAAAATTTTCTACATTGAAGTTGGAATAGTTACACCGGTCGTACTGAGCTGATTCGCCCAGAATTTCCAGTTTTTTGGCGCTGTTCATCAGATTTTATATCTCTTTTATGATCCTAATTAAATTTGGGGTGTGCCTGCCGAGGATAAGTAATGTTTTATGTGATCTTGATTTCCATGATTTAATACGATATAATTCAGAATTTACTGATCAACAAAAAAAATTTACTGGATAATTCAAAATTAGATCAACAAAAAAATTTACTGGATCAACACATTTTAAATAAAATCAGAAATGATTAGTTAATATGAGAATAGTACTGGCTGGAACTGGAAGTGCCGTTGGAAAAACCACCATTTCTACGGGAATAATGAAAGCTTTATCCGGCGAATATCGAGTTCAACCCTATAAGGTGGGCCCTGATTATATAGATCCCACCTACCACACCCTGGCCACCGGAAACCATTCCCGAAACCTTGATTCTTTCTTCATGTCGGATGGGCAGATTAGAGAAGGATTTGAAAGAGCTTTAAATCTTTCAAAATCTGATTTTGGAGTTATTGAAGGTGTAAGGGGGCTTTATGAAGGTATAAGTCCCATTGGAGACGTAGGAAACACGGCCTCCATAGCAAAAGCCCTTAATGCGCCTGTAATCCTTATTTTAAATGCCAGAAGCCTGGTCAAAAGCGCGGCGGCCATCGTACTTGGCTTTAAAACTTTAGATCCAACCATCCAGATCCGGGGGGTGATCTTGAACCAGGTCAAAAACCGGAAACACTACCTTAAAACCAAGGAATCCATTGAAAAACTGGTAAATACAGATGTAATCGGAGGAATACCTCGTGACGATGCCATAGGAGTTGAACAGCGTCATCTGGGTTTGGTGCCTGCTGTGGAGCGGGAAAACCTCCTGTACTACATCGGGGAGTGGGGGAGGGTTATGGAAGAGAACCTGGACCTGGATGCCCTAATATCCATCATGAAGGATGCGGGAAAACTTCCTGAGGGTCGTGAGCCCTTATGGAAGGAAGAAAACCGTCAGAAGGTTAAAATAGGAATTGCCAGGGATGAAGTATTCACCTTTTACTATCAGGAGAATTTGGAAGCTCTGGAGGCTAACCAGGCGGAGCTGGTCTATTTCAGCCCCACGCATGATGAAGAAGTTCCTGATGTGGATGGGATTTATATCGGCGGAGGCTACCCGGAAATATTTGCCCAGGAGCTTGAATCAAACCATACCATGCGGGAATCGGTTCAAAAATTCCATCAGAGGGGCAGACCGATATACGCAGAGTGTGGAGGACTCATGTACCTTTCCAGATCCATTAACGGCCGAGATATGTGCAACGTGTTTCCCTACCACTCCCGGATGACCAAAAAGCCCCAGGCTTTAAGTTATGTTATTGCCCGGGCAAGAGAAGATAATGTAATACTGGATAAGGGCGGTGAATTCCGCGGTCACGAGTTTCACTACTCCCAGGTGGATTTACAGGGTGAAAAACCTCAATTTGCCTTTGACATCCTGCGCGGCAGAGGTATAACCGATTCAAAGGACGGTTTGATGAGCAAAAATACTGTAGCCAGTTACGTGCACACCCATGTAGCTACCTGCCCCCAGTTTGCCTCTAAATTTACCCGAATCTCTGCTGAGTTTGATGATTCCTAAATCAGTATAATAATGATAAAAATATAAATTCAATTCTCTATGAATGAATCTTATTCATATTAAAAAGAATTTATTCTTAAAATTCATATTAAAGAAGTTATTCTTAAAGAAAGTTAAAATAACGTGAATAAATAAGTCTATTGAGGATTTGAAATAGGACTATTAAAAGATTAAAATAAGGCTTAGACAGCGATTAATGATTGAAATTAGGATTTAAAAGGAGATCAAATGGAACTGAATTTAATAAAGTTGAGAGATATGGATTTGTTTTCACCCTACATCGTGGTGGTGGCGATTGCCCTTTACGTGCTACTAGCGGCGGTGGGGTATGCTTACCATATCCGCAACCTCCAGTGGGCTTCCACTACAACCTTTTTATACGTACTTTGGGGTACCCTGTTTTTCATAGCAGGAGCACTAGTTCCTAAACTCATAACTCGTTACCGTGCCGGGATTAAATCAGCCTTTAAGAATAGAAAGATCAGTGAAGAGAAGAATAATTCCTGGTACTCCAAAATAAAGATCCTGGTGGATGAACGGGTGCTTCTGGCCCTGGTTTTGATAGCACTATTCTTACAGGGTCTGAACCTTTATTTATTAGGAGGACTTCCCATTTTAAGTGGTTATATCAGATTTAATGCCACCACCGACCTGTGGCGTGTTTCTTATCTTATTTTCCTCCCGGCATTGAATCTTCTCTTGGCTAAATACCCCCGTAAATGGTATTATCTCCTATTTATCGCTGGTTTAGGGTTATTTGCCGTAACAGGCTACCGCACCACCACCATTGCCATTATTCTCAGCGTTTTCATCACCAGCTACTACGCCCGAAGGCTTAAAACCAAATATATACTATTTTTCATCCTTTTATTAGCCGTAATTGGAATTGCAGTTGGATATATAGCTGTAATAACTATTGAATGGCAGCAATGGGCCTTAAATCCCCTGGAACTTCTTTTCTATCGGGCGGGATTTACGTTGATGGTCCTGGATAAGATAGTTCACATGCCCGGGTTCACCGGTGGAGAACTATTCAGCCAAATTTTCTCATCCCAGCATCCAAGGGTCACTGTGGGTCTAACTGCCCTGGGATACAAGGCCAGCATAACCTCCACCATCTTCGGACCGGCGGTTCTGGACTTCGGAGCCCTGGGACTGGCAGTGCAGATGTTCCTTTTGGGCTTCATATTAAGGCTGATGCACAGCACCCAGAAAATTGCTAATGGAGCATACATAGCTCTTTACGCAGTTATACTGGCCCACACCATGATATGGGTTGAAACTGGGCCAACCGATATTATAGTATGGACCTTCTATGCCCTGGCCATTTTATCCCTCATAATATTCGCTTTACATACATTTAGAGGAGCAACGAGCGTTAAAAGTTAGTAGGATTAAAAAATTAAAGTTAATAGGATAATTAATATGGGTTAAGTTAGGCTTAGAAATATAAATTAAGTTGGGCTTAGATTTGATATGATTTAAGATGGCCCCTATTTTCAAGTGCTTATAATTAAATTTACATTTACACTGGAAATGGGGGTCTGCTTAATATCAAATATTATTTGAATAATATTTTACTGGGATCAAAAAATTAAATCAAAAAATACTTATTAGATTATCCAGATAGCATCTTCGGTGATATAATGGTAGTAAAAATAGGAGTTATTAAATGTGGAAATTTAGGTACCTCTCCTGTCATTGACTTAATGTTAGATGAGAGGGCAGATAGACCTAACATAGATGTTAGAACCGTGGGTTCCGGAGCAAAGATGAACCCAGAACAGATCGAAGATGCAGTACCAAAAATAGCTGACTTCGACCCAGAATTTGTAGTTTTCATTAGCCCCAACCCCGGTGCACCTGGCCCAGCCAGAGCCCGAGAACTACTCTCTGAAATGGACGTACCTGCAATAATCGTGGGAGACGCTCCTGGAATGGGAAAAAGAGAAGAAATGGATGAACAAGGCTTAGGATACATCGTGGTCCAGGGTGACCCTATGATCGGTGCCAGAAGGGAGTTATTAGACCCTACTGAAATGGCATCATTCAACGCCGACGTGGTAAAAGTCCTAGCAGCAACCGGCGCATACCGACTGGTTCAGGACACATTAGACGCAGTAATAGCTACAGCTGACGCTGGAAACGCAATAGAACTACCAAAAGTAGTTGTAAGCACCGACGCAGCTGTAACCGCAGGTGGATTCCAGAACCCATATGCCAAAGCTAAAGCCATGGCTGCCTATGAAATGGCCATGAAAGTAGCTGACATTGACCTGAAAGGTTGTTTCATGACCAAAGAAGCTGAAAAATACATACCAATCGTGGCATCAGCCCACGAAATGATCGCAGCCGCCGCAAAATTAGCAGTGGAAGCTCGTGAGATAGAAAAAGCCAACGACACCGTCCTAAGAAAACCACACGGTGCACAGGGCCAGACCGTCTCCAAAACAGCTTTAATGGACAAACCAAAATAAATATTTTCTTAAGCGGTCCGTTTGGACTGCTTACTTTTGTTTTTTTTTAAATATTTTTTTGTTCTGATTTTTAGATATTCTTTCTTTTATGAAGTTTTTCTAATTATTTTCTAATCCTGAAACTTTTTTGCAAAAAATTCAACCATTTCCTTATATTTTCCTGATTTTAAATCTGCTTCTGTGACTATCATCTGGCCCAGAAATTCCATCCCTCCTTCGGTGAGATTTTCCCGAATCTGTTGGGCGGCTTTCTGGTTTCCACTACCCTTCATGGTCACAAACACGCCAAATTTCCTGCCTTTAATATTTTTAAGATCGTCAAGGTACTGGTTAATCCCGGCCGGTGTTTTACCAGCCCAGACAGGACAGCACACTACTAAACTATCGTAATCCATAATATCAGTTTGGCAGGGATTTATCTCTGCTCTGTGCTCTCTTAGAGCTCCCCATATTTTTAAAAGATAAAATCCATTTTTTACCGGATCTATCCTGGTTAAATCTGCATCTGTAATTTTTTGGAATTCTTCTGCAACTTTAAGGGTGTTGCCGGTGTAGGAGTAGCAAGCTATCAGAATCTTCATTAAGAATCTCCTTTTATTTTAATTCCTTTTATTTAATTCCTTTTATGCGTTGGTAGATTTGTGTTTTTTTGAAATTAAATAGACGGGCATCCACTTTTGCTTTTTAAAGGAACTTCAATCTGGTCTAAAGTACCCCTTTGGTACTGGGAATGGAATCGTGCTCCACCTGGGAGGCATCTTTTAAGGCCTTGGCAAATGCTTTGAACAATGCTTCTATCTTGTGATGGTCGTTTTCTCCTTCCACCCTGGCGTTTATGTTGATCCTGGCAGAGTTTGCAAAGGATTCGAAGAAATGTTCTACATTTTCAGTACTCAAATCTCCCACTTTAGCTTTTTTAAACTTTAGATCCAGTACTGTATAGCTTCTTCCACTTATATCCACGGCCACGGTTGCCAGGGCGTCGTCCATGGGGATGATGGCGTGTGACATCCTTTTTATTCCTTTTTTATCACCCAAAGCTTCTTTGAAGGCTTCTCCCAGGATTATTCCCACGTCTTCCACGGTGTGGTGATCATCAACGCCGGTGTCTCCTTTTGCCTCTATTTTCAGGTTGAAAAATCCGTGTTTTGCAAAAGAGTCCAGCATGTGGTCGAAAAATTCGATGCCGGTGTTTATCTGGAACTTACCCTCTCCATCTAGATTGAAGGATATTTCAATGTCGGTTTCACTCGTTTTTCTCTTTAACTGTTTCTTTCTGTTCATCGTTATCAGCTCTTGTAACTTCATTATCAGCCGTTATAACATTATCATCTTCGTTATCCTCTCTAAGCACAGTAATAGCACCTTCAGGACATTTTGAGGCACAGATGGTACATACATGACAGTATCTTAAATTGGTGGCCATGGCCTTTTTTTGGACATCCCAGATTTTAGCGCCTTTGGGGCAGGCTTCTTTGCAGATTCCACATCCTGTGCATTTATCTTTATCTACTACGATCCTCATTCAACACCACCTAAATAAAACATATAATTATAACTTATAACTTTTAAGTTATAACATTAGATTCTTTTCGACTTTAAAAGTGTTTTTTGCCGATTTACAGAACTCTAAACAGTTTAAGTGTTATAACTTATAACTTTTAACATATCACTTATAACTTATAATATTTCTATTCTTATCATGTTCCACATTATTCAGCCATCTTATTCTCATCATATCTTTATAACAGGCACAGAAGCGGCCTTGAAACCAATAAATACTTTTTTCCCAAGATTTAAATCTAATTTTTCCCTTGAATACTCAGTTATATCAGCTGAAAGACTTACTTCATCATCTAAAGATACTTTAAGCCTTACCATATCATTTTTAAATCCCATTTCCATTACTTTACCTTCAAATACATTTCTAACACTTGATTCCTGGGGTTCCAACATTATAAATATCTCTTCAGGGCTTATTAAAAGTAGAACTTTATCTCCAACCTTTAAATCTTCCATTATAGGGATCATTATCTTTATCTCATTTAAATTCACATTCATGACCCGGTTTTCTTTGTCCATATTCAAAACACGGCCTTCCAGTTCATTGACATCAGCATGTTTTTTAAAAATGCTTTCAAATTTGGAATACTCTCTTAAAACCATTTTTCCTATATCAGTAAGTTGACTTCCGCCCCCGCCGCCTTTTCCTCCTCTTTGGGTGGCGACGATTCTGCGTTCAAGTTGTTCTTCAATTATTTCAATGTATTTAAGGGCAGTTCTGTAGGGGATGCCTGTTTTTTGGGAGGCTTTCACAATGGATCCCCTTTCCCCGATGCATTTTAAAAGTAAGAATTTTTTGTAGTCCAAAAGAACAGATTTACCGCCAATTTCCAATTTGTACTCCGGGTTTTCCATTGATTTCATGACAAGACCTCTCCCATAAAACATTCTCTAGTTATTGATATTAATTCTGCAAACTCTATAAGTTTAACCAATTTTTGAATATCCCCCGTAGTGGGGATTGTTATCTCAAAAAATCTTAATCCTGGGTGGATGGTTAACAAGCACTTACCAACAAGGACTTTAGGGCCATTTAATCAATTTTTAATGGATTAAAAGTGGTTTTTTTTTTGATGATGTTTTTTTTATAATCTATTTCTGCACTTCAAACTTCTCAAGAAAAGCTGAAAATCTTTTAACAGTTTTTCTTAAACTCCTGAATCCCTGTTCATCCTCTTTCACACCATCTAAAGTATCCTGGGACCAAAATGTGCCCCCCAAGTTTGCACCAAAGGCCCCCCCGCTTACGGGGACAGCACCGGTCAGGATGTAGAAGGTCATTATCTGCTGTATAGCAAGTTCCTGTCCGCCCATCCGATCTCCCCCTACAGCTATGGCCATTCCTACCTTGTAACGCAGGAAATCGAAGTCCACAGCACCCAGAGCCCGGCATCGATCCATTATGGCCTTGAGCTGGGCACTTAATCCTCCGTTGTAGACTGGTGTGGCCATTATTATGCCCTGGGCCTCGGTCAGCATAGGATAAACTTCGTACATATCATCCTGGACTATACATTTCTTTTCCCGCAGGCAGTAGTCACAATGTTTACAGGGACTGATGTCCTTACCCCTAACACCAAAAAATTCTGTTTCAAAACCCTTCTCTTCCAGCATGCTTAAAGCTTCTCTTAAGACGTAATCTGTGGCCTGTTTTCTTGGACTTCCGCATATTCCCACGATGGTCATACTAATAACTCCGTAACAGCTTTAAATAGTGTGAACTATAGGACGTATTTCAAACCACACTATCTAGAAATCTATCATAAGACTATCTTTGAAGGTACATACATAAAAAATTTTTTAATACAAAGAATATGGGGAGAATAAACCAGAAACACAGATTTTATCCAGCATATAAAATATTTGTGAATTTTAGGTTTGTGAATTTAGGTTTTGAATTTTAGGTAGACGAATATTGTAATTTAGGATGGAAACAACAATAGATTGGAAACAGCTTAAAAATCAGAATAAAAAAAACTAAGTTGAATATGAACGAGTTTCTTTAAAAGATGATATTTATAGCATTATTTATTGACTATGCTATTATAGTAAATGATTTATTGTAATAAGTTCAACTATAAGATATAGTTGTAAATTCCCTTAATTGTTTTTAAGAGGGAAAGTTGGTGAATGGATAAAAATTTTTTTAAGGGGGGTTGTAGATTATGTCTTTTTTCCTGATTAAAGGTGCTTTTTATGTGGTAGGTTTTGAGCCGGATGGGGATTCTGTAAGATTTAAAGCGGATAATAAGGACAATTGGAAGAAGCTTGAGGGGGCACCGGTAGATCTTAAATCTCAAGAAAAAGTGGAGCTAAGGTTGGATGCTATAGATGCTCTGGAGACCCATTTCAGTGGTCATCATCAACCAATGGAATATGCCGGTGCTGCTAGAGAGTTTTTGCTTTCAGAACTTGGAATAAAGGATGTACAGTGGGTGGGCCATAAAGTAGCATCAGCTCAAGATGGCACCAGGGGATATATCCTAACAAAAGCTACTGACAATTATCTGGACAAAAGGCCGGTTTCATTTGTATTCACGGGGGATATAACTGTTGCAGACGGTAGTGAAATTGATTTAGATAACAATAAGGTTAAAGAAAGTGTTAATTATAAAATAGTCCAAGAAGGATTAGCATTTCCCACATATTACACTGGATTAATGCCCATAATAAGGGATGAATTTACTAATGCGGTTGTAAATGCAAGGAACGATGGAAAAAAATTCTGGCCATACGATAAAACCAGCATAGGGGTTGGAATAGGGGATATCCCGGGGATAACAGATAAAGATGTAATTTTGCCTAAACTATTCCGACGTTTAATAAAATTTAACCTTCAAAAAACTCCAGAAAACTTCCAAGAATGGCTAAAAAAGCAAAATGATAAAATAACCATTGAACAATCAAGAAACATCAAAACGTTAGATGAAATCTTGAAAATCGATGGAAACCAAGTCGCACTAACAGAAAAACCAGAAAACATCATCTTTATGGAAAAATAAAAAGTAATTAATGGGGGGGAAATCATGAGTTTTGTGGAGATCGCCACAGTAGATGAATTAAAAGACGGTCAGATGAAAATGTCTGTTATTAATGAGCAGGAAATCATGCTGGCCAGAGTAGGAGATAAGTATTATAGCACCGATAATCGCTGCCCTCATATGGGTGGTAATTTATCCCAGGGCAGACTGGAAGGGACTGTTGTGACCTGTCCTCGGCATCACAGCCAATTTGATCTATCTGACGGCCATGTGATTCGATGGACCGACTGGAACGGCCTTAAATTAACCTTTGGAAAACTATTGAGATCGCCCAGACCCCTTAAGATGCATGAAGTTAAAATAGAGGGAGAAAAAATATTGGTTCAAGTAGAATAGTAAAATTATTTTCAAACCCCAAAAAGGAAATTTGAATTTCCAAAAAAGAGAATTGGGATTTCCAAAAGGAGACTCTGAATCTCCAAAAAAAGAATTAAAGTCTTCAAAAGGAGAATTGGAATTGATTTCCATAAGAAGTTTATTTTTTTTCTATTTATTTTTAATATAAAACCTACAATAAAACATTTATATCTTCTCTTTCTCTATTTCTTTCATTTAATCTATTTTTTCCCTTCATTTAACGGATTACCCTTTTCAATTAATTTTAATGTAATTACTTCAAATTCATCCCACAAATTTGGAGCTTCCTCGTGAAAACGCTTTGAACGTGGTAGAGAAGATAATTCAACCCCGCTTCCAGCATAAGTACTGTTATATTCCCTATCTTTAGTGTCTAAATCTATTAGTTTTGAATAAATAGATTTAAGGACTTCTAAACAATTATTAAAAGATGAAATTGCGATAATTTCCTTATCTCTAAAGGTTATTGCTAATAATGAAGCCTGGTTTCTCCACATTATTTCATTCCACGAAGGCATGGGCATTTTAATCAATCGATTTGCCTGGCTAATCTTTAACTCATCTTTCTCAACTTCATTTTCCTCTGTTTTGTTTAATTTATACCAGAATTCCTTAAGTAATTCCAGGTTTCTTTCATTTTCAAGAGAAATTAGAGTACGGGTCGAATTAATTTTCCTTCTTTTGGACTTTCTATCCCTGCGCAAGTTGCTTATTTCACTGGACGCCAGCCCCATAACCACTCCCAAAATGGTTGCTATTATGGGAGTATATCCTGTAATATTAAACGTAAAATCAACTCCAAAATATTTTTTT
>JADGNH010000055.1 GCA_017883605.1 Methanobacteriaceae archaeon | reverse complement strand
AGCCCCATAAAAGATAAAGTAGCGTATATCTGGGAGGGAGAATCTGGAGAGGTTCGGAAATTAAGTTATGGAGACCTTTACCTGGAAGTCAATCGCTTTGCCAATGCCCTCAAGAATCTGGGGGTGAGCAAGGGAGATACAGTAAGTATTTACCTTCCCATGATACCGGAACTTCCCATTGCGATGTTGGCCTGTGCCAAAATCGGTGCCGTCCATTCTGTGATCTTTTCAGGGTTTTCAGCAAAGGCCTTCCAGGAGAGGGCAAACGACGCTGATTCAAAGGTGGCCATAACCACCGACGGATTCTATAGAAGAGGTAAACTAATAAATCTCAAGGAAAATGTGGATAGAATAATGGATAAAACCCCTGCCATCAAAAATCTTATTGTGGTAAGACACACCGGCCTTGATGTAGAAATGGAAGAAAGTAGAGACCTGTGGTGGCACCAGATCACCGATGGGATGGACAGTGAGTGCCAAACAGAGGTCATGGATCCTGAAGATCCCCTTTTCATTCTCTACACCTCTGGAACCACCGGCAAACCCAAAGGGGTAATGCATGTTCAGGGGGGATACGCAGTTGGAACTTACACCACCCTTAAATTTGTTTTTGACCTTAAAAAAGATGATATATGGTGGTGTGCTGCGGATGTAGGCTGGATCACCGGCCACAGCTACATAGTCTATGCCCCTCTTATGCTGGGTGCAACATCTGTTCTCTACGAAGGTACTCCCGACTATCCCGACCCGGGGAGGCTGTGGAGGATGGTTCAGGATTATAATGTGACAGTTTTCTATACCGCACCTACCACAGTAAGGATGTTCATGAAGTTTGGTGAAAGATGGCCGGAGAAATATGATCTAAGCACTTTAAGACTTTTAGGGAGTGTTGGGGAGCCCATAAACCCGGAAGCCTGGACTTGGTATCATCAACATATTGGTGGGGGAAGGTGTCCCATTATGGACACCTGGTGGCAGACCGAGACTGGAATGCACCTCATTACGCCCCTTCCCCTATCGGATCTTAAACCAGGCTCGGCAGTTAAACCTTTTCCCACGGTAAGTGCAGATGTGGTTGATGATGATGGTAAAAGCGTTGAACATGGTGGTGGACATCTGGTGATAAAATCTTCCTGGCCTTCCATGTTCAGGACCCTGTACAAAGACCCTGAAAGATATTTGGAGGCTTACTGGAGCACTTTCAAGGATGTTTATCTCAGCGGCGATGTTGCTCGTAAGGATGAAGACGGTTACTTCTGGATTCAGGGAAGGGAAGACGATGTCCTGAATGTTGCCGGGCACAGGATAAGCACGGCGGAGATTGAATCAGCCCTGGTAAGTGACCACGCAGTTGCCGAGGCAGCGGTGGTGGGAAAACCAGATCCAATAAGGGGGGAGGAAATCTGCGCATTTGTGATACTTAAGGAAGAATTCAAACCAGATTCTAAGTTCAAGGACAGGCTGAGAAACCATGTAAGGGAAGAGATAGGTCCCATAGCCAGTCCTAAATATATAAACTTCGTTTTAGACCTTCCTAAAACCCGTTCCGGAAAGATTATGCGCCGAGTGATAAAGGCAAAGGTAAGGGGAGAGCCTGTGGGTGATATCAGCACACTGGCAAATCCTGAAGCAGTTGATGGACTGGATAGAGCTTTGTAAAGTTAATGAGCTGGATAAACTTGTAAAAAAATAGAAACAAAAAATTAAATATAAATAATCAAAAAATAGACACCCAAACTAGAATAAAAATTTAAAATAATCTCTTAATCCTTCTCCTGATAACTTCCATCGTACTCTCCAGAGCCTGTAACCTCAAAGACCACTCCCTGAGCTATCCTTTCACCCTGCTTAATGGTGTAATCAAACTCACCGTAGTTATAGAGTAAAAACTGCAGAGTACCGTAAAAACCAGGATCTCCCACTGCAGTATGGACAGAGACAAAAGACCGCAGAAGGGTGGATCGGGGAAGGTACAGCATGGCACATCCCTTTGGGATTTTTATTTTCCTATCAACCGTCCCTAAATAGCCTGTTTTTGGTTTCAAAGTGTAAACTGGCGGTTCCAGCCTTTCCAGTTCCGGTAAATTTTTTTCATCATCAATTAGAGATGCGGGCCCGGTTTGTCTGAAGACTTGGTCCAGTTTTAAATCAATTCCTGAAGGTTGTACCAGTTCTTTGAAGTCTGGAAATAGTTTGATAAGTTCTTTTTCGCCTAACATTAAATCTAGTCCCCTTAAACTTTGTATAATTCTATTCCTTTATTATAATGATATTCTATTTTTTTATATTTATTTAAGGTTGACTAAAAGAATAATTTAAGGATCAAATCCCTTAAATTAAATAAATTCCTTTAAAATAGCTGAAACCTCTCCTTCATCCACATCGTACCAGTTCTGGTAGGCATCGGCCACTGCAAAACCCCATCCACCCCGGATGTTGGCACAGTAAATCTCAGAAACCTCAGGGGCCACCTTCTCCAGGGCCTGAAGATGGGCCGTGGGCACTGCTATGACAATTTTGGATGCACCTCTTTTTTTAAGGGCTTCCACTGCCACCATCATGGTGAAACCCGAAGCAATACCATCATCCACCAAGATAGCTGGACGTTTTTTGACATCTGGAAAGGATCTACCGCCCCTGAATTCTCTAAAACGTCTTTCAACCTTTGAAGATGCCTTTTCAGTGCCCTCCCGGATCTCCTCAGTGGTTAGTCCCATTCTGGATACAATCCCCTGGTTCAGCTGCACCGTTCCATCGAAAGCAACCGCCCCGTAGCCTGCCTCGGTATTCCAGGGCAGGGTAATTTTGCTTACCACCGCTACATCCAGGTTCAGTCCCAACTCCGATGCAATGGGGGCCGCAACCGGCACCCCACCTGCCGGAATCCCAAAAACAACAGCATCATAATCCCGGTATGAGGTTAACATTTTGGAGAGAACCAATCCTGCGTGTTCACGGTCTTTGAATATTCCAGTACGGTTTCTAAGTTCGGGTATATCAAATATATTATCAGATCCCTTACCCTTCCGCTTATCATCTTCCCCCTGATCCATAAAAAAAAACCCCCACTTTATAATCTATTCTTACTGTTACTGTTTTATAATCTATTCATGCTACGGTTACTGTTTTATAATTTGTTACTGCTGTTATTTATTTTTTGAGTTTGATCTGAACCTCTCAATGGATACTGCAATGGCAGTGGCGTTGTTGTAAAAAATTGACGCTAAAATTCCCACAACCTTACCCTCCCGGATTATGGGTGAACCGCTATCTCCCGGGAGCGGGAGAGAGCTGAATGGAAAGGAAAGGTAGTGAAAGGTTTTCCCCACGGTCATTATATTACAGGGAATCTGTTTTTTATCGTTTAAGGAGTAGGCCGGGCCTATTTCAGGCTTTCCAATCTCTGAAAAGTTAATTTCCGATTCCGGGGCGTTAATTTCAATAACTGCCAGGTCATAATCCCAGATTATTTCAACCACCCGGCCGGTGAAGCCGTTAAGCCGGACAATATCATCTAAGGCACAATTACCCACCCTTAGGATATGATAAGCAGTCAAAACACAGTTTTTATCGTTATATTTTATCACCACCCCGATTACACCATCTTTTTGGTTACATTCTATTTTTCCACCAGCAGTGATTTTAATTTCCTTTCCCATTTTAACCACACTAACTAATATCAAAAGATATAATATCCCAAAAAAATCAATAAAAAATCCCTTTTCGGTTTATTTTTCAACTTTAAACCTCTTTTTATAATATAAATTTAAAAATATATAATGATGATGCGAATTTTTTAAAAAATAATATAAAAAATAAATACAAAATTTAGAATATTAAATAATGTAAAATTAGTTTATAACAACAATATTAGGAGATAAACCGTGGAAAAGGTAAAAAACCATTTTGAAGACGAAGCAAACGAATTTGACAGTTTAATATTGAAATTAATTCCATATTACCGAGAAATGGTTACTTCCCTGGTTACTGTTATTCCTTTTGATACTTCTAAACCCATCAAAGTACTTGACCTTGGATGTGGAACTGGTAATGTATCAAAGGCCGTTAAGGAAAGATTTCCCAAATCCAGGATAACCTGCATCGACCTGGCAGAGAATATGATAGAAATGGCCAGGTCTAAACTCTCTAGATACAATGACATTAAGTATCAACGGGGTGATTTCCGTGAATTAGAGTTTGAAAAAGGCTATGATGTGGTGGTTTCCTCCCTGGCTCTGCACCACCTGCCAAGAGATGAAGAGAAAAAAGAAATCTACAGTAGAATATACGATACCCTCCGGAAGGGAGGAGTTTTCTACAACTCAGATATCGTTCTTGGTTCGAGCAATTATCTTAATAACCTTTATATGGAGAAATGGAAGGATTTCATGCTGAAAAACTTATCTCTAGATGAGATTGAGGAGAAATGGATCCCTAAACATCGAGAAGAAGACTTTCCGGTTTGTCTCCTTGACCATCTGGACTGGCTCTGTAATACCGGTTTTAAGGATTTGGATGTGGTTTGGAAGTACAGTGAATTTGCGGTTTTTGGCGGTTGTAAGTAAGGTAAAATGGTGTTTAGTTTTTGTAATAAGGACGAATCAAGCTAACCTTAAATTAATCATTTGAAAACCACCAAACATAAAAATATAAAATTACATATTAATACAGTAATAGCTGCCGGTGATGTAATGGAAGAAATTAATAAAGACTCTAAAAGAATCATTGAAATTTTGCAAACCCTGGAGGGCAAAGTACAAAGGGAGTATAAAGCAGAAATAATTGGAATATTTGGTTCATATGCACGTGGAGAACAAAAAGAAGATAGTGATGTGGATATAATTGTCCGATTCCATGAAAAGGCCAGTCTGTTTGATTTAGTGGGTCTTGCAGATTTTCTTGAAGAGAAACTCAAATTGAAAGTGGATGTTGTCTCAGAAAGAGCTATAAGAGAAGAATTAAAGGATCAAATACTTAAAGAGGTCGTGCCGGTGTGAAAAGAGATTATAAACTATTTTTAAGAGATGTAATACTGGCAATGGACTCCATTGAAGATTTTGTAGAAGGCATGAGTTTTAGAGAGCTTAAAGATGATGATAAGACTTCAAGTGCCGTGATCAGGAAATTTGAAATTATTGGAGAAGCCACCAAACACCTTCCAAAATCTCTGAAAGAAAAATATCCAGAAATTCCTTGGAATAGAATGGCAGGTATGAGAGATAGGCTGATACACGCCTATTTTGGAGTTGATTATAAATTGGTTTGGGAAGCCATAAAGATTGAAATACCAAAATTAAATCCTAAATTACAAGAAATACTTAAGGAACTTGAAGAAGATTAAAAAAAACTACTCCCCAAACACCTGTTCCACCATCCAGTCGGGATGGAACTCCATTATATCCCCATATGACTGTCCGGTACCTAAAAATAGGATAGGTTTCTGGATCACATAGCCAATAGACAGTGCTGCACCGCCTTTGGCGTCGGCATCGGCTTTGGTAAGTATTATTCCATCCACACCCACTGCATCATCGAATTTTCGGGCCTGTTCCACTGCATCGTTGCCGGTTAGGGCGTCGCCCACGAATATTATGAGATCAGGACTTATAACTCTCTTTATTTTTTTCATCTCGTCCATTAGGTTGACGTTGGTCTGCATTCTACCGGCAGTGTCCACCAGCACCAGGTCCTTCTTCTGGGCCTGGGCATGTTGCACTGCATCAAAGGCCACTGCCGCTGGATCTGCGCCTTTTTTGTGTTTTATAATTTTTATGCCAATTTTATCGGCGTGGTGTGTGATCTGTTCAATTGCACCGGCTCTGAATGTGTCAGAAGCTGCTATAACCGGTGTATATCCATTTCGTAGGAAGTAATCTGCTATCTTGGATATGGTGGTGGTTTTGCCACTTCCGTTAATGCCCACAAACATGATTTTAAGGGGTTCACCTTCCTTACGCCTTTCAGCAATCAGTTCTTTTATACTCTTACTATCAATACTTAATATGTCTGATATAGCCTTTTTAAGAGCATCTTTGGTGAATTCTGCCACATCGCTTCGTCTTTTAATTTTCCGGCCAACCAGATCTTCTTTTACCGTTTTTATGATCTGTTCTGAAACTTCCATTGCCACATCCCCCTCCAAGAGGGACATTTCCAGTTCAAAGAGTATGTCATCCACGTCCTTCTCAGATATAGTTTTATGGCGTACAAAGGAAAATAAACCAGATTTTTCCTCTTCAGAAGGTTCTAACTCCTCTTCTTCATCTTCTTTCAAAGTTTTTTCAGGACCCTCTTCTTTAGCTGGTTTTTTAATATTTTCAGTAGCAGTTGACTCTTTAGAAGTAGCAGTTGACTCTTTGAACCCTTTAGAAGTAGTTGATCCTTCAAGCTCCGATTTTAGAGTCTTTCCAGTGGTAACATCTTCAACAGCGGATTTTTCAGCTTCTTCGGCTTCTTCTTTGGATATTTTCTCGGAAATTTTTCCGATGGTGCCGGATAACTTTTTTTTAAGCGATTCAAACAAGTGAAGTTCACTCCTTCATATAGAAAAAAAATTAATTAATTTTTTTAAATTGGTTTCCTGGTTTTAAAGGTTTCCCGGTTTTACAGTTTTATCTAATTGATCTGGTTCTTTAGTTCTTGAATTTCCCGGTTCTTCACTTATTAAACTTTTCCAGTTCCTTCCAGCTTCTGGATCAATTCCTCGGCTTCAGGAGTCCTTCTAACTATGATTTCTGTGATCTTTTTTAGTTCCTCGGTCATTTTATTCATCACTGTTTCCAGATCTTCCCGCTGTTTTCTGATGCTTTCCTGAGCATCACCGATTTTTTTCTTGGCAGCTGCCCCTGCACCCAAACCTACTATCACTTCATCTGTGTTTTTGATCTCAGTGATAATGAAGGATCCTGCCCCTATGGGAACCAGTGTTTCAGTACCTTTTTTATCTTTCACAGTTTCCAGGGTTTCCTCTGCAACGAGGAGATCGGTGATATTAACTTTAACTGCTTCTATCTGCTGGTTGAGAATATCAGCCTGGCCCTGGTACATGTTAAGCTCGTTTACTATCCCTTCCAACCTTTTTCTGTCATCCATCAGATCATTCCTCGACTAAGGACTTAATAATAGTATCCTGAACCTCATCCTCTGAGATCTCAGCGATTTCATTTATTATTATCTTGTTTCTACTTATGTGGTGTTTGCTTCCAAACTCGGAGTAAATTTTTTCCTTAATATCCTCCTCGTTTATGGCTTTTAACTCTTTTGTGAAGGGTTTCATCCTGTCACCCATCATGAATTTACCTTGAATTCTAAATATTTTTGTCTTCATAAATATCCCTCAAGAAAACCAAATGCTTCTTCAATTCTGGCCATTTCAGGGCCAGTAGTATTCAGCCCCACCATAACACCCTTTGAATTGGCTACTGTACAAGCCCCAACCAGTGAAGTACCGTTATTCACAGTTCCCCAATCTGCTGGTTTTTTAAGAACTTTTTCCACCAGATCCAGATCCTCTTGGGTGGCGGAAGGGTGTACCAGCACTCCTTTGTTGGTGGCAGCTGCCACTGAACCTGTGATGTTGAATTTTGCTATGCTTCTTCTTTCAATTTCTACATCTAAAACCTGGGTTATGAGATCAACCGCTTCATCAGAAAGTAAAGGGTTTACGATGGCTCCAAAGTCGTTGGCTAGTATTATATTTCCAACAGCAGTCAGCCTGTCAGGTATCCTCTCTACTTCTACTCCGAATCCCCTGATCCTCTCTATCTCACGGTCAAATGCGTATTTTGAAACGACAACTCCGTTGGAATTACCACAGGCCAGGGCTCCGGCCAGATTACTGCCATTTATGGGTGTTTTAATAGTATCAACACCTAAAGATTCCTCTATTAAGTTTACCATTCCCTCTTGTGTGTTTGTAGGGATTATAGCGATTTCTTCAGTGGCTGCTATGGAAACACCCAGGTTGGGGTTGCCGCCCAGATTTACTCTTCTTATCATAGATACACCTATTCAGCTAAGGTGACTGATACCGAACCATCCTCTTCTTTCACGGCTTTTACCTTTATTTTAGATGGTATTTTTTGAATTCCCCTCTCCCATACTTTTTCGTTTACAGAAGAGTCTAAAAAGATTTCATCAGATTTCATGTGCCTTTTAAGGAATTCTCTAATGTAACGAATAGCTCTGGGGGACCTTATGGTCCTGGGAACATTTTTAACATCCCGAAGTGGGATAACATAAACTCTTTCCATGTAAAAATCCTCCTTATGCCTTAACCTTACTTCTTCTCCATTGTCTCATCTTGGGATGTGTTCTTACTTTTCTGGAAGTTTTAAGCATTACCCACAGAGGAACTCGTCTATTCTGTTTTGTGGCTTTTGCTAATCTTAATTTTTTTCCTAATGGTTTGTGTCTACTCATTTTTCTTTCCACCCTATTACTCTTGATTGCATATGTTCTGGAAATATACGGGAGGCAGTTTTTTCGCCTCTCAATTGGTCTATGAGGTGTCTGATCTCTATCTCATAGTCAGAATTATTTTCAATGTTAATTAAATCTTTTTTCACCGTGAAAAGCCTTTCTGAAAGCTTATTTATGGTTTTATGACCAAAACCAGCCAGGGTCAGGTATTCAACACTTTTTAGATCTTCTAAACTTCTTATTTCACTGGAGTCAAGTTTGGGAACTCGATCATCCCTTCTTGTACCATCAGCAATCACCGGATAACTTTTTGATGCTATTTCCAGTGCTTTGCGATGGATGTAGTCTATGCCGTTGTTGGGAAATCCATCATCCAGAATAAAGTCCACACCCTCCTGGATTACGGTTTTTTCCACCTCTAAAATTCTATGTTGGAATCCAAGTTTTGATGCAGATTCTGCTGCAGCCCTCCACGAAGGTAGAAGCCCGAAGTTCACGGTCACCAGTTCAACAGAGTATCCTAACTTTTGGAGGATAACAGCCATTAGAGAACTGTCTTTCCCTCCACTGTAGAGTACACATGCTTTCATTTTCTTTTAATGTAATCTTTATCCTGCACTGCTAATCTTCATCTTCTGGTGATGCTGATCTTCATCTTCTGGTGATGCTGATCTTCATCTTCTGGTGATGTTGATCTCTCTTTTTTTTCCGGCAAGACTTTGGAGGAGCTCTTTGAGCTGTTCATCAGTTATCTTTGATTTTATCTTTCCCATCTGGGCCAGTTGGATCAGCTGAAGTTCGATCTGATCCACGAATTCTGGTTTGGTGAGTCTGAGGTTTGCGAGTCTGCTTCTGGCTTCAGGAGTCAAAAGCTGCATCATAGCCTGTTTTTTCTGAGCTTCAAGTTCCCTGCGCATCTGCTCCTGAGATTCTGCATCTGCAGACTGTTGTGTAGATTGCTGTGCAGATTGCTGCTGCAACTCCTGCATTCTTCTGCGTCGTAGTTCCTCGATATCGCTCATCTAAAAACCTCCATTTAATACTTTGCAAGTTCAGGAATGTCTTTTTTAAGTTTGTGAGACGTTTTATCCAGGAAGGATATTCCTTCTGGTGTGACTCTTCTGCCTTCACCCAACTTTTCTATGAGCCCCGCGTCTTCCAGTTGGTGTAGGGCTCCCCTTATCACTGCACCGCTGCCATTTCTGAATTTTTCTGGGCTTGTGCCTCGATCTTTTTTTCCACCATAGTAGGTTTTAAGACTGTTTATTCCCACCGGACCGTCTATGTAAACTCTTCTCAGGAGGGATGCACAGCGTACATACCACCAGTCAGGATTTTCTGGTCTTCTTTCTTTGTGAACCCCTGTCTTAACGAATTGTGTCCATTCAGGAGATTTTATCTTCTTGTTCTCTTTTAGTTCCTTTGCAACTTCACTGATGAGCGAATCTGCAGGTACATCATAAATTGTAGACATATTTAGCCTCCTAATTTTACCTCTTTTTTTTGAATATTACAGCAACGTTACCCCTAAAATCAACCAGTTTAGAATTTGATTTTTCAATTATATCAGTGATATAGTTTTGTTTATTTGGGGATATACTCTTTGAAAATCTGATCTTTACAACTTCACGTTCTTTAAGCTGTCTTTTTATTTCATCAATAACGCTGTCTTTTAGTTCTGATTTTCCAATATTTATGGTAATGGTTGAAAGTGATCTATTCATCAAATCCTTCTTAGAAGGTGTTGGATTCAAATTTCCTCCTCCTTCTCTCTTTTTTCTCTTTAATATAGGGAATTTTAACTGCTTCCCCGCATTCCAAACATTTTATGTTGACAGAAGAGCCAGATAATCTTATCTTACAGTTGGAACCGGGTTGAAGGAAATGGTGGCATCTCTTACAGAATCTTCTCTTCCATGTTCCAGGGATTTTCAGGTTGTATTTTTTGGCGATTTTTCGGGCCATGTTTACATAGCGGTGTGATCTCTCAGGATGAAGGGAGAAATCTTCTGAAGCCCTATTAAAAAGGATTTCTATCCTCTCTTCTGCTATTTCTATCATCCACTTTTGTCTTCTTCCCCTTCTCAAAGTTTAACCTCTCTTGGGACTGCAAATACCAAAATACGGACACATCATCTTAAACCTGGTCAAGGGGGTTCAAATTTAATCTTAAGGATCAAATACAGTTTAATTCTAATGCAATGTACTTAAGAATAATAATGTGGTTTATCTACTTTCCCTTTAAAAAGCTTTTCCATTTCCTGATGGTGATGATACTCGTCGAATTCAAAAACATTGTTAATTGATCAGGAGAGATCAGATGAATTAAGACTCACACCGGATAGAGATAGTCCAAAAAATCTACCTTCCCGGCAGGGAAGTGTTTATCACCATTTATAACCTTTATAATAATGTTAACCACTTCTTCAGGTGTTTTATCGCTGGTATCAATCTCATTCACCTTATCACCATGGATCTCAAAAGCCTCAAATGAACAAACATCGATTGCCTCTGCCTCAATGTTTTCCTGGATTTTAGCCTGGTTAAATCTCCTGAGCTTCAGACGATCCTCTAAAACAGAAGGATTTGCACGAAGAACAACCACCAGATCTGCATCATCCAAAAAATGAGATAGATGTCCCTCGACTATTACCAGCGCTTTACTTTGCTTTAAGTTATGGATTACTTTTTTTATCCCCTGACATAGGGACGGAATATCCACTATTTTAAATCCTCGCTGCGGGTCACGGCCAGTGTAATAATGTTCATCATTAACCAGCTGATTTACATCTACCAGTTGGGCCTGAAGTTTCTCTGATAAAATACGGGATACGGTGCTTTTACCGGTCCCTGGGGTTCCAGTGATAAGCAATATCATTTAAAAAACTCTTTTTTTTATTTTTTTAAATTATTTGTGTACTAATTCTCAATATCAAATTTATCTACATAATCATTCTTATTATCAAATTTATCTACATAATCATTCTTATTATCAAATTTATCTACATAATCATTCTTATTATCAAATTTATCTACATAATCATTCTTATTATCAAATT
>JADGNH010000159.1 GCA_017883605.1 Methanobacteriaceae archaeon | reverse complement strand
AAAAAAGTTTTTAAATGTAACGAGTGCCCCCTCTGGAAAGAAAATAAATTGGAACTCAGCACCCCTGGCAGATATTTCTGCAGAGATGGGCAAGCTAAATAATGACTACATGAAAAAGTTTAGTTTTACGTGAAGCTACTTTTAATTAATTGAATGTATCCAGGTTCTTCTGGGCCGGTGTTCATTTGATCCCGTTTTCAAATCATTTTTTAAATTTTGTTCTATTTTTTAACTGATTTTATTTTTTTAAAATTTTTATTTTTTTTAACTGATCTTTTTATTTTAACTGATTTTATTTTTTTAAAATTTTGTTCTATTTTACTGGTCTATCAATTTGTTCTATTTTACTGGTCTATTTAAATATCCAAACAAAAAAATAGGAAACTGTAAATACTTCTAAAGAAAAACAATTCTATAGAAAATACCTAAAGAATATTATGGGATGTGATATGCGATGAATAAGGGTATAATTGCCATAATTGTAATTTTATTAATAGGAGTGGTAGCTGCTGGTTTATATTTCGCCATGCAGGCTCCAGCCAACAACACCACCAATATCAGTAATCAGACCAACACTACCCCGGTGATTACCAATACCACCAATAAAACCAACACCACCAATACAACCACCATAACCGCAGCAAGGGCCAAGGAATTGGCTTCACAGTACACCGGCATGGGTGTTACACTGGGAACACCAACATTAACCACCTATAAGGGTGTTCAGGTATGGATGGTTCCGGTATCCACCAGCGGACAGAACCTGAGTGTAGATTCAATATACATCAACGCTAAAACAGGGGTGCGGGTGCAGTAATATATCAGTTTTCACCAATATTTTTTATTTTTTTTAGATATTCTCTGGCTTAAAAGGATTAAATCTTAAAAGGATTAAAATTTAAAAGGATTAAAGCTTAAAAAGGATTAAAAATTCTAATTCAAATAATTAAATTTGAGCTATTAAAAGCTCTAAATGGATGAGCTATTAAAGCAGTATGAACGAGCCATAAAAAAAGATGATTTCAGATGAAAATTTTATTTGTGGAGCCCCCTAAGGAATTTTGGTTTGTGATGGGTGAGTATCTGCCCCCGCCTTTAAGTTTGCTGGAGTTGGCTGCTTTCCTCGAGTCCCGGAATGATAAATGGGAAATTGAAGTTCTGGACAGTCAGGCAGAAATGGTTGGCTGGAATAAGCTGAAGCAACGCATGGAAACTTCAGATCCAGACGTACTGGTCTGCAGTGCCCTGGCCACCTGTAACACCTACACCGTGCTCCGGACGTTGGAGACAGCCAAGAAGATCGATCCAGATATAAAAACAGTGGTGGGAGGTCAGCATTTCACAGCCCTGGCCCAGGAGAGCCTGGAAAGTTACCCGGAAATTGATTTTGTGATCCGGGGAGAAGGGGAGTTGACCCTCTATGAACTGGTCAAAAGCCTGGAGCAGGATAAATCGCCTTTAAAGGTGGAGGGACTATCCTTCCGACACGGCCCTGAAATCATCCACAACCCTCCCCGTCCATTAATCGCTAATTTAAATGACCTACCCTTCCCTGGCTATCATTTTATAGAGGATTTCACCAGTAAGTACCACTTTAAAATGATGGCCGGTCCCAATGATGGCTATGCGTTGGTAGAGGCCTCCCGGGGATGTGCCCACCGATGCACCTTCTGTTCCCAATGGGGGCACTGGGGAGGTAAATGGAGAACCAAGTCTCCCCAGCGAATTGCTGATGAAATGGAGCATCTTTACCAGGAATACGGTATAAGTTTTCTATGGCTAACCGATGACAACCCTACTTTGGGGAGGACCACCAGCGATTTATGTGATGAACTGATTAAAAGAGGGAATTCAGATGATTTAAAGTGGTTTGTCCAGGCCAGAAGCGATGATATTATAAAACACAGCGATGTTCTCCCTAAAATGTACAAGGCAGGTAACTACTGGGTAATGGCCGGACTGGAACGCCATGATGATGCTCTCAATGATTATCAGAAGGGAATTAAAGCCTCTGATTCAAAGCTTTCCATGGATTTACTGAAAGAAAACGGCATATTTGCCCAGGCAACCTGGATAACCGGGGATAGAAGAGATTCACACCAATCTATGGAAAAGTTTCGAGAGTTTGTTAACTATGTAGATCCCGACCTGGCCATCTTCATGATCTTAACCCCCTTCCCCGGCACCCAATTCTATGACCAGGCCCTGGAAAACGGCTGGCTGGAAGACCGTAACTGGGCTAACTACGACATGGTACACGCGGTGATGCCCACCGAACATCTTTCCCGGGAGGAAGTTCAGGAAGAGCTTTATCTATGCTATCGAAGTTACTATGGAAGCATAAAAAGACGGATAACCGGGGTATTCTCCCAGAACAGGTTTAAAAGAAAAACATACCGTTACATGGCAAGTCAAGGCCTTCTGCAGTCTTTTAAAGATCTGTTCTGAATTTGAGGTTTGTTTAATTTGGGATTCAAGTGATGGTTTGAATGAATTGAGGGGGGATCTGTTTTGAAATATATGAGAAAATATCGTGACCTGCGTTCCTGGTATCTTATTACGGTTTCTTTAGCTGGTCTCTTAATTTTGATTTTAATGGTTTTCTGGACCCCTCACCTGGTGAATTACAGCTTTCAGAGAACTTTGATTCTGGCAACCTTTATTCTGATATGCCTGTCCGGGATGGTGGCTACGGTTTATCCTTCCCATTGTTCCGAACTTTTTATTCTGGGAAAAAAACTTCAGGACGTCGACGATGAAAGAGAAACGTCGGATAACTCTGAAGATAGAAAAGAAATACTTTCTAACTCTGAAGATAGAAAAGAAATACTTTCTAACTCTGAGAATACGAAAAAATCACCTTATAAATCCAAAGAAAATATAAAATTTGAAGGCCATCATCCGGACTGCGGAGAATTTAACTCCCACACCTTCAAACTGGGAGAGCGGAGATATTGTGCTGGCTGCAGCGGCCTTTTTTTGGGGGCTCTCCTGGCTGTGATGGGGACCGTGATTTATTATTTCTATGGAAATATCAGTGATTATTTGGGCCTGATATTCTTCTGGACCGGTTCCTTAGCGGTTTTCCTTGCCTTATTCCAGAATATATTTTTAGATTTAAATAAAAATGTTTTCAGATTTCTTTCTAACCTGGCACTGGTTGTGGGGTCGTTTCTGATACTAGTGGGAATAGATACCGTTAACAGCAGTCTGTCTGTGGAAGTTTATTTCCTGGTACTTACCTTTTTCTGGATTTTAACCAGGACGGCCCTTTCACAGGAAAACCACGCGAAAATTTGTATGGGATGCAGTTGGAAAACATCCTGTTCCCAGGGAAAAGCATTTTAACGGTATATTTATTTGGAAACGTGATTTAACTTATTATTTTGAAAGAATAGTTAAAAAGTTTTAAACGTTTAAAATAGTTAAAAATAGCTTAAATAAAGTTTAGAATAGTTTAGAATAGTTTTAGAATAGTTAAAAAAAAGTTTTAAAAAAATAAAAGTATCTTCTATGGAAAAATCCCTCAGCGTCTTCTGTTACGGCCCAGTACTGCGCCCAGGATAATTAATAGGCCAAATACAATAATTATTGCG
>JADGNH010000158.1 GCA_017883605.1 Methanobacteriaceae archaeon | reverse complement strand
GGAGATGATTTATCTGTCAAAATATATCGTGGTAACCGGCGGTGTGGTAAGTTCAATTGGAAAGGGAATAACTGCAGCATCAATTGGGAGAATTTTAAGGTCTTATGGTGTTGACGTGACAGCCATAAAGATAGATCCCTATCTTAACTGGGATTCTGGAACCCTAAATCCCTACCAGCATGGTGAGGTATTTGTAACTGAGGACGGTATGGAAACTGATCTTGATTTAGGTCACTACGAAAGATTTTTGGATGTGGAACTTTCAGGTGAATCCAACATAACCACAGGTAAGGTTTATTCATCAGTCATAAACAAGGAGAGGAAGGGAGATTATTTGGGGTCCTGTGTACAGATAATTCCACATATCACCGACGAAATAAAGGCCATGATCAGAGAGATGGCCAATAAAACCAGGGCTGAAGTTGTTTTAGTGGAAGTGGGGGGAACTGTTGGTGACATTGAAAGCCAGCCATTCCTGGAGGCATTGAGGCAGCTCCGTAACGAAGAAGGTCATGACAATGTTATGTTTGTCCATGTGACCTATGTGCCATATCTAAGAGCTGCAGGCGAGTTTAAGACCAAACCAACCCAGCACAGTACTAAAGAACTTAGAAGCACGGGTATTAATCCAGACATGATAATATGCCGCTCCGAACTTCCTATAGATAACCATCTCAAAGATAAAATCGCCCACTTCTGTGATGTTGAGCGAAAAGCGGTGATAAACGCTCCGGATGTTCATTCAATTTATGAAGTTCCTCTGATTTTAAACCAGGAGAACATGGGGGAATATGTGCTGAACCGACTGAAAATGGAAGCCCATAAACCCGATCTTTACGGGTGGAGCAGAATCGTTGACTCTCTAAAGAGAGATGATTCAAAGGTTACAGTAGGCATAATAGGCAAATATGTGGAACTGGAAGATGCCTATATAAGTATAAGGGAATCTTTAAAACATGCAGCAGCTCAACTTGGAGTTAAAGTTGATATTGAATGGATCAGGGCTGAAGATACCATAAACATGGATAAGATCCGTAATTTCGACGCACTGCTCATACCGGGTGGTTTTGGTGAGCGCGGTATTTCTGGAAAACTCGACGCAGTCCGGTATTCAATTGAAAATCAGATACCACTTTTTGGCATATGCCTGGGAATGCAGTGTATGGTAATAGAATTTGCAAGGATGCACGGCCTGGAAGGTGCAAACAGCACAGAATTTGATGCTGATGCCAAATACCCGGTTATTGATATTATGCTTGAGCAGGAAAATATAGAAAATATGGGCGGAACCATGAGGCTCGGATCCTATCCCTGCAAACTTAAGGAAGGGACCATTGCCTATAATGCCTATAAAGAAGGTGCTGTTAACGAGCGTCACAGACACAGATACGAATTCAACAACGAGTATCGTCAAAAACTTCAGGAGGATGGACTGGTGATCTCAGGAGTATCTCCGGATGATTTTTTGGTTGAGATGGTAGAACTCGAGGATCATCCCTGGTTTTTAGGATGCCAATTCCACCCTGAATTCAAATCAAGGCCCAACAATGCCCACCCAATTTTTGTGTCCTTTATGGATGCTGCAATTAAAAATAAAGAAAAAAAGATAATTTAAATTTTCTTAATAAAAATCATTTAAATGTCCATCTACATTTAAATGTCCATTTATTTCCTATTTGAAGAATTATTTAATATTTAAAAGTAGTTTTGTAAACATTTAAATTAATTTTAGGATAAATCTTCAAGGTAATTTTTTAGTAAACATTTAAGTAATTTAATGAATACTGAAATAGAGATGGTTTAAACCATGGTCATTACTATACCCTTAATCGCGACGATTATAGCTATTTTAGCGTGTTTTTATGCAAGTTACACTGACCTTAAAAGTGGAATAATTTCCAACAAACTTACTTTTCCTTTAATCGGTTTGGGTATAGTTTTAAATGGGGTTTATGCTTTTATGATTGGGAATATTTGGTTTATTATTGGTGATGTAATTATCACTGCGTTCATCTTTGCTTTGGGGTACCTGTTCTGGAAGATTGGTGCCTGGGCAGGGGGAGATGTTAAGCTTTTTACTGCAATAGCAGCTCTTCTTCCATTTTACCCCTTATCTTTCACTTACACCTTTTTTAATGTACAATTTCCCATGTTTGCTGGCTATCCCTTTCCTTTCACCCTGATAATAAACAGCATACTCGCTATGCTCCCTTTTCTCTTGATATATGTGATTTACATAGCGTTAAAGAGCAAAAAATATCTTATAGGTAAACTCTTAAAACCGGTAAAGGATTACCGGAAGAACATGGTTTTAACCGTAGTTATAACTTCCGCTATTACTATAACCATATTTATAACCCCTTATTTACCTTACCAAATAATTATAATTTCCCTGATTTTAATTTATCTGCTCACGCTTGTTATTTCTAAACTTCCCAATTTTTTAAAGGCAATTATAGTGTTGGTGGTTGTTGTTTTTGCTCTTTATGAAAATATTGAAGCGAGCCTTATCGGAATTGTAGTATTGTTCCTATCCATCACTTTAATGGGGGTCATCAAAGAACTAATAATTAACGTTAGCAGAGAGGCACTTCAGGACGACTATCAGATTCAGGACCTTAAAGAGGGCATGATATCTGCATATAACCTGTATGAAAGAGAAGGTAAGGTTTATGTGGATGATAAGGGATTTTTCCAGAGATTCAGGGAATCATTTGATAGTGGAGATATTTCAAGACTTACAGCACCCCGAGGAAAAGTTTTAATCAGCAGCCTTGCTGCAGGTCTCACCCAGAATGACCTGGATCTTTTAAAAAAACTGTCAAAAGAAGGTAAAATTGGGGAAACTTTTAGGACAAAAAAGGGGGTTCCTTTTGCTCCTTCAATATTCATAGGTCTTCTAATATCTCTTTTCATTGGAGATCTGGCTTTAATATTCATGAATTTCTTAAATGAGATTATTTAATAATGATGATTTAAATTATGTATTGATGATGATTTGAATGGATTAAAGTATAATATTTATATTGTTATAGATCTATATCATTAAAGTGTGAGCAAAATGGATAGTAAAGGACAGGCCTCTGCAGAATACTTGCTTCTGATTCTGGTAATTTTAATTGTAATGGGTACGGTTACCATACCGTTAGTGGGAACTTCAATCAGCTCCAGTACGGATGTATCAAAAACTTCTGATGCAAAAACTGCGCTTACTACTATTGCAAGTGCTGTGGATATTGTTTATTCTAACGGGCCCGGTGCTAAAAGAACAGTAAATGTTTACATTCCTAGTAACGGGACTTTGACGGCTAACAACTTAGCAAAGGTCATTGGGATGAACATCGCCCTGTCCAATGGAACAACTAAGTTTGTAAATGCCAGCACGTTGTACAACGTAAGTATTAGTAATTCTACCCTTTCCGGAAAAACCTGGTATACAGTGACTGTTACCTGGAATTCTGCAAACAGTTTCATTACAGTTAATCCAGTCCCAACCTAACTTGAAAATAAAATCTTTTTTTTTTGGCGTAGAGAGAGTTAATAGATATTTATGAATCAGATAGATCTATAATAATTTTAAAATCAAAATTTTTTTATTATTTTCATAAATATGGTTTT
>JADGNH010000157.1 GCA_017883605.1 Methanobacteriaceae archaeon | reverse complement strand
GTATCGGGGGGGTGTAGTTCCGGGGATGACCATAAGAACTGTTGAAGTGGATGATGTTGATGTCCAGGCATGTGCCGGAACCCACTGCAATCAAACTGGGGATATAGGGCTCATAAAGATAACCAGAACCGAAAGAATCCAGGACGGGGTAGAAAGGATTGAATTTTCAGCTGGAGAAGCCGCAGTGGAAGCTGTGCAGAATAATGATGAAATTTTAAGGGAAAGCGCCGGCATATTCAAGGTTAAAGCAGGACAGCTCCCTAAAACCTGTGAAAGGTTTTTCTCAGAGTGGAAAGCATATAAAAATGAAATCAATCGGCTGCAAGACCAGATGGCAACGCTCAAGATGGAAGGTCTGGTGGATAAATCCCAGAAAATTGGAGATCTCAAGGTTTTAACGGACATAGTGGACGGTGATATGGGTGAACTTTTGAAGATCGCCACCGACCTCACAGAAAATGAAAATAGTATCGACGTGGTGGTGGTTGGAAACCCGGAAGGCAAGATTGTGGGAGCTTCCTCCAAGAAAGCCCTGGATCAGGGAGTGAAGATTAATGAGATCATAAAGGATGCTGCGGAGATACTGGGGGGCGGAGGTGGGGGAAGACCAAACCTGGCTCAGGGAGCTGGTCGAAATGGTGGAAAGATGCAGGAAGCCCTTGATTTTGCTTTGGAAAGGGTTAAGAGAAATTAAATATTTAATTACCTTTTTTTAATTACCTTTACAAAAGAAAAAATTTTAATTGAAGTTTATCTTGAGGAAATAATGGTGTTAACATGACCCAGAACGAAAAATCGGAAGATATAAAAGAAGATATAGAATACTGGAAGAAAACTGCTGATGAATTTTTCGAAAAAGGCAAATACCTAGAAGCTCTGGAAGCTTACGAAACAGTGGCAAGATTGGACCCCAAAAATTCTAAAGCATGGAAAGGAATGGGCACGGCGTTCTATTTCCTGGGTAAATCCTATGAAGCATTAGAAAGCCTCAATAGAGCAACTAAAATAGACCCTAATGACCGAGAATCATTGGAAATTAAAGGATTAATTCTCAAAAAATTTCTGGAAAAGAACGAAGAAGATTTAAAACGTTTGAAAGCTAAAAAAACTGATAAATCCAGTGAATCCGCTGCTTCCGATGAATAAATGTAAAAATGCAATAAATAAATGTAAAAATGCAATAAATAAATGTAAAAATGCAATGAACAAATGTAAATCTGACATATAAAGTGAAAAACTTATTGATTGGGGAATATAAGTTGAAAATCCGCAGCATAGAAAAGATTAACCAGAAGATAAAAAATGGAGAGGCAACCATCCTCACCGCAGAAGAGGTAAGCCAGCTGGTCAGAGGGGGAGAAGAACCAAAAGCCGAAGAAGTAGACGTTATAACCACCGGGACCTGCGGAATAATGTCCGGCACGGCAGCTATACTGCACCTGCCTGTTGCAGAGCCCGGAAGCTTTAAAAAAGCCAAAAATATCCTTTTAAATGGCGTGCCTGGATTCCCGGGGCCCTGTCCCAACGAGTGGTTGGGATCAGTTGATTTAATAGTTTACGGCACCGCCCACAGCATATACGATGACAAATACGGCGGCGGATTCCTATTCAAGGACCTGGTGAAAGGAAAAGACATAGAGGTGGAGGTAGAATCAACCGAGGGAGAGATCATAAAGTCTACCACGAACATAAGTGAAATGGGTACCGCAAAGTTACTGGGAATAAGATTAGCCTTCAAAAACTATACTGCATTTGTAAATCCCAGTGATAAACCAGTATCATCCATATTCCACGCCATTGATATGGGAGGGCCATACCAAAGTCTCTCATTTTCTGGATGCGGTGAGTTAAACCCCCTCCAGAACGATCCTCTCCTGAAAACTGTCTGTATGGGATCCAGAGTTCTTCTCAATGGTGCTGAAGGAATCGTTATAGGGCAAGGCACCAGAAGCTCGAAGGAAAAGCCAAACCTGATGATCGCCGCGGATATGCATGATATGGATCCCCACTATCTGGGCGGATTCAAAACCGGCGCCGGTCCAGAGGTATTTGACAGCGTAGCAGTGGCCATTCCTATCCTTAACCATGACATTTTAAAGCAGACCTACATAAAAAATGAGGAAATAAAACTGCCAATCGCAGATATAAGGGGAAGACACCGTGTTTTAGGATACACCGACTACGGGTCAGCCTGGCAAGACGCAGAGGAAAGACCCCACTTTGATGAGGATAAGTGCAGAAGGTGTACCGAGTGCATCGTGGAGGAGAGGTGCCCCACCGGAGCTTACCGATTCGAAACCTTAAATACCAGGAGATGCTTTGGCTGTGGCATGTGTGCTTATTCCTGTCCATACAGAGCATTTCAGATGAAAACTGGAAGTGTAAAGGTGGAAATTGATGATAAACACCTGGAGCTACCCATAAGCTGCCGGCAGTCCGACATAAAAAGGGCGCGTGAACTGGCAGATGAGCTTAAAAAGAAGATTGAGAAGGGTGAATTTCTGATAAACCAATGTTAGAATACAAAAAAAATCTAAATTCACTTTATTCCCATTTTCAATATTTTTTCAAGAAATGTATATTTAAATATTTTTAATATTTCGAGAATTTTCCATTTATATTCAAGAATGTTCTATTTCAATATTTCAAGAATGTCTTCATGTAAAAAATCTCTGTTTTCAGTTGAAACCTCAATTAGAGTCACATCACTTCTGTTTTTTACCTTCAAAATAAATGGGTGTCTGGATCTTTTATGTATTACCCCAATAACAGGTTTTTCACTGTCCAACGCTGCTTCAACCATTTCAGAAAATTTGGTGCTTTGGAGTTCCATGGGGGCGATTTCATCTATAAATATAAAATCAGCTTCAGATACCGCCCTTTCCAGGGCAGGGATCCCTATTCTGTCAAGATCCTCTAAGTTAACTCCATACCTACCCACCGAAGGACCTTCACCACCAACCGTGGCTAAAACTCCCTCTTTTCCACTTGAAATATCGATGATGCTGAAGCCTGTTCTTTTTCCTCTGACTCTTATCTCAGGGCAGTATAAGCCCCCAGCATTGTAGCCCTGGTCTTGGACGGCCTTTTTCAATCTATTTAAAACAGATGTTTTTCCAACGCCCGGGTTACCAGTTATCAGGATGTTCAAAGGAAAACTTCCCCCATTTCTATTACTTAGAGTTGATATTTTTAATGAAGTATTTTTGGATTTTAATAAAGTATATTTCATATTTTAAACAAAAAGTAATTTAATAAATTTTTAAATTAAGTTTGGACACCGGGTATGGAAGGTATGGATTGGGGAACCGAAAACATCATTATTCCCAATAGAAATCCCACCGCCAGAGCAATTAATAGGACCAGAAAGATGAAAAGAAATCCGCTTGATTTTTTTGGTTCTTTATAATCAGATTCATCTTTGTGATCTGCTTTTTCAGACCCATAATAGTCATCTTCCTGCGGGTAGTTGCCCTTCTCATAATCCCTTTCTTCTCCTTCATAATATTCTCTTTCCCGGTATTCTTTTTCCATATATTTTCTCTGCAGTGGTTTGTAGGGGGAACGTTTATTATTAGATTTCTTATAGGATCACCGAATTTTTTTACTTTTTCAGCAGCGCAA
>JADGNH010000054.1 GCA_017883605.1 Methanobacteriaceae archaeon | reverse complement strand
CAGCAAATCCCAACGGCCCACTTCACATCGGGCACATCAGAAATTCGATAATAGGCGATTCTCTGACAAGAATATTGAAATCAGCAGGCTACCAGGTTGAAACCCAGTACTATGTCAACGACATGGGAAGACAGATCGCCATGATCGTCTGGGGACTTTTAAACCTGGACTATAAAATGGATGAAAAAGGAAAACCAGACCATGAAATCGGTAAACTTTACTTTCAAGTAAATGAGAAATTACGGGCTAATCCAGAACTTAAAATAGAGATTAGCTCTTTACTGCAACTTTATGAGAAAGGCGATGATGAAGAACTGGAAAAACTTTTCAAAAATGTGGTTGAAAGGTGTCTCTCAGGCATAGCCACCACCTCCAGCAGACTTAAAATAAAACACGATAAATTTGTATGGGAAAGCACTTTCGTGAAAAATGGTTCGGTGGCAGAGGTATTGAAATCTCTTGAAAAATATACCACGAAAAGTGAAGTATTATATCTTGATCTAAACGATTATGGAATTGAAAAGGAGCTAATACTCACCAGATCCGATGGAACCTCCCTCTACACTACCCGGGATCTGGCCTATCATCAGTATAAATCAGACCATGCAGATGAGGTTCTGGATGTTCTGGGTTCGGACCATAAGCTGGCCATAGACCAACTGAGTGTGGCCTTAAATTTATTAGGGGCTAAAAAACCTTATGTTATATTTTACGAATTTATAACCCTTCCGGAAGGCTCTATGTCCACCCGGCGGGGGGTTTTCATCAGTGTGGACCAGCTTATGGATGAAGCGGTGGGAAGGGCATTAGAAGAAATTAGAAAACGTAGAACAGACCTGAAAGAGACTGAAGCTGTGGAAATCGCGGAGAAAATTGGTATAGGAGCCATAAGGTATTATATCGCCCGCCTATCCCCAGAAAAACATATAGTTTTCAAATGGGATGAAGCTTTAAGCTTTGAAAGGGGCTGTGCCTCCATACAGTACGCCCACGCCCGGGCCTGTAAACTACTTCAGACGGCAGAGGGCTTTGAAGGTGGTAATATTGATATTAAAGGGAATTCAGGCCAAGGGGATCTGGAAACTTTCGAAAAAGAACTTATAAAAACTCTCTCCAAATTCACCGCAGTAATCGAAGATTCAGCAGAAACCAGGAAGGTCCATAAGATAGCCCAGTATGCCCTGGATCTCTCTGGAGCTTTTAACAAGTTTTATAAATCAGTGCAGGTTATAGGATCTGATAAAGAACATTTCAGACTTATTTTGGTTGATAAATCAAGAATAACCATTAGAAACAGCCTGGAACTTCTGGGGATAGATGCTCCCGAATATATGTAACTTAGTGGATTTAATTGATACTGTAGATTTGAAATAACCTTTAAAATAAATTTTATTTTTAAATTTTTGATTTATTTTTTGATCAACCTTTTTCTAAAAGGTTGTCTAAAAGGTTGTAAAGAACCGCCTTCTGCACATGCAGCCGGTTTTCTGCCTGGTCCCAGACAGCCGATTGATCCCCCTCAATAACTTCTTCGGTTATTTCCTGTCCCCTCACCGCCGGCAGGCAGTGCAACACTATGGCATTAGGATCAGCGTGTTTTAAGAGGTTTTCATTCACCTGATAATCTTTAAAGTCCTTAATTCTTTGTGATGCTTCTTCCTCATCCCCCATACTGATCCAGACATCGGTATAAATGACATCGGCATCTTTAACTCCTTCTGATAGGTTGCTGGTTAATTGGATCTTTGATCCTGATTTCTGTGCCAGTTCCCTTGCTTTTTTAAATATCTGGGGGTCGGGTTGATAGGCAGGAGGCCCCACCACAGTCAAGTCCATGCCCACCAGGGCTGCGGCCAGGAGCAGGGAGTTACATACATTATTACCATCCCCCACAAATGCCAGGTGAACCTTGTAGGTCTTTTTTTTCTCATATATGGTTAAAAGGTCTGCCAATGCCTGGCAGGGATGTTCGAGGTTGGTAAGGCCGTTTATCACCGGAACATCTGAATATTGTGAGAATTTAACTACATTCTGGTGTTCTCGGGCTCTTATCATCACCCCATCCACGTATCGAGTCATTGCCCGGGCGGTGTCCTCTATAATCTCCCCCCGACCCAGCTGCAGGTCTGATGTGGATAGATAGAGGGCTGTGCCTCCCAGCTGGAACATGGCCACCTCAAAGGATACCCGGGTCCTGGTGGATGCCTTCTCAAATATCATTGCCAGGGACTTTCCCTTGAAAGGTTCTCCATTTATAAGGCCCTTCTTAAACTGTTCTGCCTGTTCTAGTATTTTGAATATGTCCTGCTGGATGTCGGTAATTGATAAAAGATGTTTCATTATTTTTCATCCCCAAAAGAATGTGAAAAATTTCCCTTTGATTTTGAGTTTCCAAATTTGATTTTAAGTATCCTTATAAAACCTTTATTCTCATAAAACCTTTATTTAAAATTTACTATCCTAAAAAAAAATTTTAATATCAAAAATAAATAAAAAAAAGAAAAAATAAATTTTCAATAATTAATCTGCCTTCAGATAGGACTTCAAGCTATTAACAACCAGCATTGACTTAGAAGCATGTTTCAAATTCTTTATATTCCCCTGATTTCTTTCATATGTTCTATTCTCTTCTGGATAAGTCCCCGGGTACCCACATCCCTGCGGTGGTAGACGTCTCCCTCTACATATCTGGTGACATCTTCACAGATTTTTTCTGCCTCATCAATAGTCTCTCCAGTACCCACCAGTGCCAGGGCCCGGGAGGATGATGTGTATATTTCACTATCCTTCTGATTAACAGCTGCATAGTAAAATAGAGCGCCCTCATCTTTTATTGCCTTTTCATTTACCTTAAGAACCTGGCCTGCGGCTTTTGTCTCCGGGTATCCCTGAGGTACTATGTACTTACAAACCGTTGCCTTCGCCTGGAAATCAGCTTTTTTAAGATTTCCATCAACTATTTCCTGACATAAGTCCACCAAGCTGGTTTCAAGAAGTGGTAATACATTCATGGCTTCTGGATCCCCAAACCTGGCGTTGTATTCCACCAGGCGGGGGCCTTCCTGGCACAGCATAAACTGACCGTAGAGTATACCCTTATAGGGCCCTACTTCATTTTTAACGGCCTTTATAGTATCTTGCATTATCCCAACAGATTCATCATAGCTCTTTTTATCTAAAAATGGTAATAAACCGTCTTTATCAGAATAAGACCCCATTCCCCCGGTTATGGGCCCGGAATCTCCCTCAAAGGCGTGGGGATGGTCTTGAACTGCCGGCATTGCTATGAGATTATCTCCATCAACAAATGCCTGCACCGTGAATTCCTCCCCCACTGCTCTTTCTTCAATGACTGCCCTGGCATGTCCGCCTATCTTATTGTCTATAATCTGTTTTACATAATCTTTAGCCTCACCAGCATCCTTGAGGTGTTCACCCATTATTTTAACACCCTTACCGCCAGTTAATCCTATGGGCTTTACCACCACGTCCTGGCCAAAGTCTTCTATAAAGTTTCCAGCCTCTTCTGAATCATCAAAAACCTTATAGACCAGCGACCCTTCTATATGGTGGATCTGGAAAAGATCCCGCATAAACGCCTTGTCGGTTTCGATTCTGGCAGCTTCTCTGGTGGGCCCCACACAGCTTATACCAGATTCCTCCAAAGAATCAACAATTCCCTTCTCCAGGGGCGATTCAGGCCCTATAACTGCTATATCAATCTTGTTATCCAGCGCATACTTTTTAACCTTCTGGACGTCGTTTTCATCTGCCATTTGAAATTTGGATATCCTGGCTATTCCAGGATTCTGGTTACTCATAATAGAATACAATTCCACATCTTTTTTTAAAGCATCTTTTTTTAAAGCCAAACATATGGCGTGTTCTCTGGCTCCGGTTCCTACCACTAGAATTCTCATAAAAACCCTCCTTAGTTTAGATCTATAAATCCCTACTCTTATAAAAATGAATACACCAGAAGGAACAATCTAATTTATCAATTCATTTCTGATTTATTTTATTAAAATTTTCTGATTATTTTTATTTATAAATTATAAGATTTTATAAGATTTTTGAATTAAAGATAAGTATAAATTTTAACTATTCCTTTAAAACAAATCAATAATTGTTAATTTTAAATACTTTTTAAAACAAACTCCCAAAAAGTAAATTTGGGATGCAAATATTAGATATAATCTGTAAATCATGTTAAATTAAATATATATCTCACTAACCATCAAAAGCTAAATCTGGAATTTAATAAGGGAAATAAGGAATAAAATATCTCAAAAATGGTAGAATAAAGAAAATAAGAATAAAATAAGAAAAATGAGATAGATAAGAAAAATGAGATAGATAAGAAAAATGAGATAGATAAGAAAAGTGAGATAGATAAAAGTAGAACAGATAAACTAAATGAGTATAAAATAAAAAAAATGTAAATAAGGTGTTTTTTATGAAAGGTGGCGAAGCAGTAATCAAATCACTTACAGATCAGGGAGTAGATGTAGTTTTCGGGTATCCCGGAGGTGTTCTGCTTCCTTTATACGATGTTATCTATGATTCTGATCTTAAACACATACTGGTGAGGCATGAACAGTGCGCTGCCCATGCAGCAGATGGTTATGCCCGAGCCTCCGGAAAGGTAGGAGTTTGTATCGGTACCTCCGGTCCGGGGGCCACTAATCTGATTACCGGAATAGCAACAGCCTACATGGACTCTTCACCCATACTGGCCATAGCAGGACAGGTTGCAACTGGTCTGATTGGTAACGACGCTTTCCAGGAAGTTGACACCCTGGGAATAACCATACCCATCACCAAACATAACTTTCAGGCTATGAAAGCAGAAGATGTACCCCAGATGATAAAATCCGGGTTTTACATCGCAGGAACCGGCCGTCCCGGCCCGGTGGTTTTGGACCTTCCCAAAGATGTTCAGGAAGAAGAATTTGATTACAATCCAAATTTAAAGATAGATCTACCAGGTTATAAGCCTACCAAAAAGGGACACCCACTTCAGATAAAAAAAGCCGCTAATTTAATCTTAAAATCAAAAAAACCCGTCATACTTGCCGGTGGGGGGATTATCCTATCTGAATCCTCTCCAGAACTTTTAAAATTTTCAGAACTCATCGGAGCCCCGGTAACCACCACCCTCATGGGTAAAGGATCTTTCCCAGAAGACCACGCCCATGCCATGGGTATGCTGGGTATGCATGGTAGGAAAGTAGCAAATATCGTTGTAGATGAATGCGACTGCCTCATTGCCATAGGATGCAGGTTTTCAGATAGAACCACTGGTAATGTGGAGAAATTTGCCAGTAAAGCTAAAGTTATCCACATCGACGTTGATCCAGCAGAGATAGGGAAAAATATTGAAGCGGACGTGCCCATAGTAGGTGATGCCAAGATCACCATTTCTGATCTGATAAAAACCATCACCAACCTGAAAATAAAGGCTGAAAAAGAGAAAGCTAACCCGAAATGGATGGAATATATAGCAGATTTTAAAATAAATTGTACACCACGGCTATCCTTTGAAGATTTCCCCCTAAAACCTCAGCAGGTTATAAAAGAAATAAGAGAGTCCATTGATTATGAGACAATAGTCACCACGGATGTAGGCCAGAATCAGATGTGGATGGCCCATTACTTCACCTCAAAGATACCCAGAACCTTTTTATCATCCGGAGGACTTGGTACCATGGGATTCGGATTCCCCGCAGCCATGGGAGCCAAAGTAGCCCTGCCAGAAAATGATGTAGTGGCAGTGTGTGGAGACGGCGGATTTTTAATGGTTTCACAGGATCTGGCTACCATAAAAGAGTATGATATACCTATTGTGGTCTGCGTTTTAGACAACCGCTACCTGGGAATGGTGGCCCAGTGGCAGAGACTCTTCTATGACGAGAGAATGTCCCACACCCACCTGGGAGAGGTGCCTGACTTCGTTAAACTGGCCGAAGCTTTCGGAGTGCAGGGTGAAAGAGTAGAAAGACCTGGTGAAATGGAAGAAACCCTTAAAAAAGCCCTTAAATCAGGAGAACCTACTTTGATAGATGTCATAATCGACCCCGATGAAATTTTACCCATGGTACCCCCAGGATGCGGGCTTACCGAGATAGTGGGAGAATACAAGGTAGAAAGGGAAGTTCCAGGGGAGATACCCTACAAAGCCCCTGCTAATGAAAAGGGTGGTGATTGAGATGGAAGGAAAGAGAACCCATATTATAAGCGCCCTGGTACTGAACAAACCCGGTGTACTCCAGCGGGTGGCGGGTCTTTTCACCAGAAGGGGCTTTAACATAGACAACATTACTGTAGGGGCTTCAGAAAAGGATAAATTTGCCAGAATGACCATAATATCCCAGGGAGATGAGAAGGTCCTGGAACAGATTACCAAACAGCTCAACAAACTGATTGATGTCATCAAAGTGAGAGATCTGGACCCAGAGAGTACGGTGAAACGGGAATTATGTCTCATAAAGGTCCATGCCCCGGCAGAACGCATCAGATCTGAGGTTATCCAGTATGCCAGTATCTTTCGGGGAAGGATAATAGATGTCAGCTCTGAAAACCTTACTATAGAGATTACCGGAACTCCAGACAAGATAGACGCCCTTATAGATCTCCTCAGAGGCTTTGGAATTAAAGAAATAGCTAGAACAGGACCCACAGCAATATCAAGGGGCATTAAGACCATTTAATGGGCCAAGGTTATTATTTACCCCGAAATTTTTAAAATTTATTTTTAAATATTTTTTTTAAATTAAACTCAGACATCATAACACCCTTAAAACCTGTTAAATTTCTTCTACTGCCAAATCAAATTTATATAACGGTGTTTTGAATCTTTTATGGTAAACTTTATAAATCAATTTTCATTAATATTAGACCGTGATTAATTTTTTATCGTTGTATAGTCAGTGGTATAAGAATATTTATTTATTGAACTTATTGATAATGGGGGCGACCAAATGAAGATGTATTATGAAAAAGACGTAGATATGAACATTTTAAAGGATAAAACAGTTGCTGTTATAGGATATGGAAGTCAGGGAATGGCCCAGTCAAGAAACATGGCCGATAGTGGGTTGAATGTTGTAGTTGGCCTTAGAAAAGATGGTAATTCATGGAGTACAGCGAAAAATGATGGAATGAATGTTTCAAGTGTTGAAGATGCTGCAGAACAAGCAGACGTAGTTCACATGCTTATTCCAGATGAAATTCAAGCCAAAGTCTACGAAACATCCATAAAAGGCCGGTTAGAGGAAGGTAACACCATTTCATTTTCACACGGTTATAACATACATTACCGGTACATAAACCCTCCTGAAAATGTCAACATCACCATGATCGCCCCTAAAGGACCTGGATCCATGGTGAGACAGCAGTATCTAGATGGTTTTGGTGTGCCCGGACTGGTAGCAGTGGAAAACGATTTCACGGGAAACGCTTTCCAGATTGCACTGGCAATGGGCCAGGGATGCGGTCTTACCCGGGCTGGTGTGCTTAAGACCAGCTTTAAGGAAGAGACCGAAACTGACCTCTTCGGTGAACAGGCCGTACTATGTGGAGGTGTCACCGAACTCATAAAAGCAGGCTTTAAGACCCTGGTGGACGCAGGATACCAGCCAGAACTGGCCTATTTTGAAACCTGCCACGAGCTGAAGCTAATAGTGGACCTGATCTATGCCAAAGGATTCGCAGGAATGTGGCATGATGTGAGCAACACCGCAGAATTTGGGGGCCTTTCAAGACGAAGTCGAGTAATAAAGCCTGACGCACAAGAAGAAATGAAAAAAATCCTCTCTGAGATACAAACCGGGGAATTTGCAAAGGAATGGACTCTGGAAAACACGGCAGGGAGGCCCATGCTGAACAGGCTCAGAACAATTGAAAGCGAGCTTCAAATCGAAGAGGTGGGCGGCAAACTCCGTAAACTGTGCGGTCTTGAAAAGTAAACCCTCTTTTAAATTTTTTTTTCTTCCTCGACAATAAATAAAAGTTTATAATTACTTAGAATAGTTTATAATTAGATGAAATAGTTTATAATTACTTAGAATAGTTTTATATTGCTCTGATAAAGTAAATATTGACTTTATCCAGTCAAAAGATTGGTTTGATTAAAATTAATATTATCTAACAGATGTTGCTATAAATTCTAAAAGAGATATGCCATAAAAATGGGTGATTAAATGGTCTTTGTGGGTATGGACCACGGTACAACAGGAGTTTCCTTTACAATACTTGAGAAAGAGCCGATTCACTTTAAAATAGGTAGGGAAAAACTCTCCACCGGTAAAGTATCGGCCCTGGAAGAGCTCTCAAAAAGGGTTGATACAGGATCAATTCAACTCATGGCCATAACTTATGCAATGGGAGACGGGATCAACAGCATAGTACCCCTGGAAAAGGCGGGAAATCGGGGAATAATAGCTATTGGGGGTGCTGGAAAAGTAACCGGTGGGGGAACCGCTGTTTATGATGAGATAGAAAATTCAGGTATACCCACGGTTCTGATCCCCGGATTGCACCAGAACACACCCTGCATGGATCCCTGTTTTAGGGCTGCCTATTCCCATCATGCCAGCCCAGAAAAGGTGAGCATCTCTTACAACGCCTATTTAGAAACAGGATGGGATAACATGATTGTTTCAGATATAAGCTCCAATACAGTAAGTATCCTCATAGAGGAGGGGAGAATACGTGGGGCTATAGATGCCTGTCTCGGCGCCATGGGGATCATACATGGCCCCCTGGACCTGGAAATGATCAGAATGATAGACGATGGCGTTAAAACAGCTAATGAATGTTTTTCAAGGGCAGGAGCTGTTAAAGTGGCTGGAATTGAAGAGAAAGTGTTTAAAGCCAAGGAAGAGCTTCTGAAGAATTACCTTGATGGTGACTCAAAAGCAGATCTGGCCCTTAAAACCATGATAATGACCATAAACATGGAAATATGGGGTCTTGCAGGAATAGCAAAAAATGAAATCGATGGAATAGTTCTTACCGGTTCTTTTGGTTCAATGCAAGAACCTCTCAACCTTTTTAAGAGGATTAAGGACGGTATTAAAGATATAGCAGAAGTAATTGGACTCCCTGCAACTTCCGGTTCGGTGGGAAGTGCCCAAATAGCTAAAGCTGTTTTCGAAGGTGATAAAGATATTTTAGGGATAAAAGTTGATTCAAATTTAAAATTAAGAGAAAATTAAAATAAAATAAATTAAAACTGATTAAGTGGTATATAAAAATAACTAAATTTAAACGACTAATTTTAGAAACTTTTTGAATATTAGCCCCCACCATATCCTGGCCCATCTGGATGGTCAGATATCTCTGTTCCTGCTGTTCTAACATTCATCCGGGATCTTGCAATTTTGAGGAGAATTTTATCCTTTGCCGATGTATTTTCCCTTGCCTGGGGTGTCTCGGATTGTTCCAACACCTCAAGGTATTCTTTTCTATAATATAACCCTGTTTTATCAATCTTTATCCATTCAACACCGTTTCTAATGCTTATTTCTTCGACTTTTCCTATGGTGTGGGTTCGAAGGTACTTAACAGTACATCCTTCTACGATTTCCCTGTTTCTTGAGTCTGAAAGTTTCATCACATCACGTGTAAAATCTAATTTTTTTAATAAAATTCAATTTTAAAATTTTAATTAAATAAAGTTATGCCTTCTATTAAATTAATTTTCCTTAAGAATCAAAAAATTTAATTTAATAAAGTATAATAATTTCTACTGTAGAAGACAATTTCAGGCTTAATACTAGAATCAATCCCTTAAAATCTTTAATATTTAGTTCAATAATCTATTTAGGAATTATAAGAGATATTATTTTAAAATAACCCAAATTTATCCAATAATTTTATATAAATTTATATAAATTTAATTATTTTTCTACAGTAGACAAATTTTATCATCAGTAGACAAATTGATCCTAAATATCAATATTAACAAGTTCATTTTCACTTCTTTCTATTGGTAAAAAATTTCCCGATGTGGACGTCTAGGAACTAATTTTAAAATCTCAGAAAAAATTAGCAAAATATTCTACAGTAGAGTAAATTATTTGAGATAACCACAAATTTATAATCTACTGTAGAAAAATAAAATTAGTTAAAAAATCTTTTCATTTTAAAAGTGCCCTTTAATGCTCTTTTAAACAGTTTTAAAGATAAAAAATCTTTAAAATTTTACTTCTAATGTTTATTAAATTTTTAATTCTTATCAAAATTGATAAATTTTTTTTTGTTAGTTAAAACTTCAACTGATCAAAAGCTAAATAATTGAAAAACAAGCTAATCAAGCCAATCTTTCATAAGATCCAAATCTGAAGTTGAATCCATGGATATGGGAGTTATGGTGGCACAATTTTCTCTTTTAAGCACATGAACATCTGTACCTCTTTTATCGTCCTCAACCGAATCCCCATCTATCCAATAGTAAGGTCTTCCCCTGGGATCAAGCCTTTTCTCTATGTGAATCTGATACATTCTCTTTCCCAACATGGTAAGCTTTAAATCATCATTTTTAGGGTTAGATGGAACATTTAAGTTCAAAAAATCAACCCCCTCTGGCAAACCCTTCTCAAGAATCATTTTCGAAACTCTTCTGGTCATTTTCTGAGCATGAGAAAAGTCCACATCTACGTATCCATCATGAAACTTTATATCTCCCCGGTTAACCTGAAGTGAGACTGAAAGGGCGTTTACACCATGAACCGACGCCTCCATAGCAGCCCCTATGGTTCCTGAAGTGGTGAGTTCTGACATTCCCAGGTTTTCTCCAATATTTATGCCAGATATCAGCAGATCTGGTTTTTTATCGGTAAGCTCGTAGATCCCAATTATTACCGCATCTGTGGGCGTCCCTGAAACAGAGTATGCTTCTGTACCATCTATCAGGTTGTTTGAAGTTACCCGTATCGGTTCAAAAAGGGTTAAAGCATGTCCAATACCACTTTGCTGGGTTGCAGGGGCCACCACGTCGATCTTTCCCAGATCTTCTACTGCTTTTTTAGCTGCCATGATTCCTGACGAGTTAACACCATCGTCGTTAGTGATGAGAATTCTCATATAAGGCATGTTTCTATCTCCACCTTCAAAAAGTTTACGTGGGAAAATATGGGATAGGGACAGTTTTAAGTATAAAGAACTAAAAAACAAATAATAATACAGATCAATAGTCCATATTAAAAGAGTAAATTACTGATCATCATTCACCTCGGTGCAATAGGGTGAGCAAGTTGGAAAAAAACAGATTGGTTAAGTTCGTTGCAAAGGTTATGGAACAATCCGGATTTAAAGTATATGAAAACTTCCAAACCTCCCGGCACATAATAGATATCTACGGAGTTTTACCCACTGTTTTAGGGGATGTGGGAGTAGTAGTAGCCTGTAAAAATTATGATGAGCGGTGGGAAGTGGGGCTCGACGTTTTAAAAGAGTTGGAAATGGTTGCCAAAACTCTGAAGGCCAGCAAGATGGTGGTTGTTACCACATCCTACTTCACCACCAATGCGGTGAACTACGCCGCCAGGAGGAATATAAAACTCATAGATAAGGACAGTTTGATGGCCCTGGCAAAGAAATTTTCCAATCGCCCCCTGGAAGTTGATGAAGTAGAAGTTGTGGAAAGTGAAGAAGAGGCAGCGTAGGAGCCCGATGCTGCATGAAAAAGGTTGTTGCACTGGGCGCACTCATACGTGCCCAGCACCTCGCGC
>JADGNH010000156.1 GCA_017883605.1 Methanobacteriaceae archaeon | reverse complement strand
GCACTCATAACTCTTTGCGATTTTTCAGGATCAGGATCATTTAACATTCCATTCAATACTGTGGGGACGATTTGCCAGGAAAGACCATATCTGTCTTTAATCCAGCCGGGTCCCTGTTCCTCTCCGCCCTCAGATAGCTTCTCCCACAGCTCATCCACTTCTTCCTGGGTCTCGCAGTTGACGAAAAATGATATGGCTGGCGAGAAGGTGAATTGTGGCCCGCCGTTTAACGCAATGAATTCTTGTCCTTCAAGCTGGAATGTCGCGGACATTACCGTTCCCTTCGGTCCAGGTCCTGCTTCTCCATAGCGCATGGTACTCAGGATCTTTGAATTTTTAAAAATGGAGGTATAAAAATTCGCTGCCTCCTCAGCTTTACCATCAAACCACAAGAATGGGGTGATTTTTTGCATATAGATTCCTCCTTTAAAATCTAAATTCTATTTTTGCATCTTTTCCAGCAGCTCATCGAGACGATCATAGGAATCATTGACCCCTTCCGCCATGCCGGACTGGAGCATCCCGTCGCGGTCTTCAACCGACTGGAAGACAGATTGGGCAGTTATCTTTGTTCTGTTACCGGGTAATGCTTCAAATATTGTCGTTCCAAGGACTACATGCCCTTTCTCAGGGAGCCCTTCAAACTCAAAGGTGCCGATAATTCTTTCAGGTTCCAGAACCTCATGGTTAACCCCATGAAACGCAAATTCATTGCCTTCCGGATCTTTTTGGATATACCGATAGGACCCGCCGTCTTTGGGTTCAAATGTCTCAAGAGTCATGGTAAGTTCCCTTGGCCCAAGCCACTGTACATAAAGCTCTGGATCTATGTATGTATTGAATACGAGCTCACGTGGAGCATCAAACTCCCGTGTTATGATGATATCTTGTTTTCCAGGTTCTGTAGTTATTTTAGTAGTATTTTTTCCCATTTTTAATCACCTCTTTTATATACAAAATCGCTTTCTTTCCAATTTCTTTCCAAAATTCAAAATTTCGCCAGATATTCGGCGAGTTTGTCAAAAGATTCTTTCCAGCCGGCTTCAGTCAAATCACTAGCTTCTCCTGCCGGGATGCCAACATGCCGCAGGGTGAGCTTTGTCTTGCCTTCCTGTTCTTCAAAAGTTACTGTTATCAACAATTCTAACGGCCAGTCTCCACTCATTCCATAGTGTGAAGCCGGGACCACGTTGCCGTCCTGGTCCGCGAAGGAATCGGTCATGACCAGCCGCTCCGGCGGTACCACTTCACGATAGAAGCCTGTGCTCCAGAAATCCTGGCCATCTGGAGATCGCATGCAGTTGAGATACTTGCCTCCTGCCCGGAGGTCGATCTCAGAAACAGGTGAAGTGAAATCTTTCGGTCCCCACCAGCGCATGACGTTTTCAGGCTCTGTCCAGGCCTTCCAGACGAGTTCACGCGGCGCGTCGAAGATGCGCTCTATGAAGAACTCTTCTACGTCCATTGTTCCTTTATTTTTAGTCATATCTATCCCTCCCCTTTGAATAATATTTATACCTACTCAATCGCCGGTATATTCACTCTCATTCATAAAAAAAGCCTGAAACCTCCGTATAAATCTAAGGGTATATTGAAGGTCTAGTAATCTAGTTTACTTATTAATATCAAATTTTATTTCCTACACATTTTTATGTCATTTGAAATTTATAATATTTTGCTTATGTTATATTGATTAACGGCCATCTTTATTACCCCCAGCTTTGCATAAGAGACTACAGGCTTTTTGTTTATCTTTAATAATTTTATAAAAAAATTAGTGACAACATGATTTTCAGATAACAAGCCATAATTCTGTAGGATATAGAATAAAAACTCTAAGAACAGATTAATACCATATATAATTTAAAAAATTTGTCTAAAAATAAAAAATAGAATTTAAAAATAAAAAATAGGGGAAAATAGAAGTTAATCTATCTTCTCATAATTAGATAACCCGCAATAGCAATTACTATAACCACTGCCAGAGCTACCAGGATATAGGTACTTAATGGGGTGTTATTGGTATTTGTTGTATTGCCGGCAGTAGAGGCATTATTATTTCCATTAGAAGTAATGATTAACGGTTGGCTTTGGGCTGATTTTAATGTAACTGGGCCGGAACTATCAGTAACATTCAGATAACGGGCATTAGCGGTGATTGTTTTGCCGGCTGCTTCAGGCAGGACTTCAGTGGTAATGTTCAGCGATTTTTTACCTCCTCCTTGAGAAGAAAGCCTTAAATTCCCTACATCCCATACTCCTGTGGTTGAATTGTAATTGTTTTGCACTGTTCCTGTGGAAGTGTTTAAAAATTTTAAACCAGCGGGTATTGGTGCTGATACAAGTATACCACTTAAATCTCCAGGTCCGGTGTTAGTTATGGTTACTATTATATTGACCTGATTACCGACATTTGCGGTGTTAGTGTTGAATGCAACGGATATGTCTTCACCAGCAAATGCGAATCCGCTTGTGGAAAAAATCAATAATAAACTCATTACAACCGATATTATTATTTTATTGTTTCCCATAATTGGTCCCCCTTTCTTTTTTTAGATTTTATTCAAAAATATAATAAATTATTTTTAGATTTTATTCAAAAAATATAATATTATTTATGTCGACATGTCAATATAAACATATCTATATCGAAATAATTATTATTCTTAATAAAAGTAGTAATTTATTATTTAGTTAAAGATATTTCCGGATAAATTATTCAATACTGTTGTTCCCCCAAAACATCTTTAGAAGACTTTACAAATCTAATTCTATCTATTAATCGCCCCAAGTACAGGTAAGAGTATTTCATATTTTTTCCGCTCTCAATTTAATTAATAACTCCAAAAAAATGATTAGTTTGAATAGTTCTCAATAAACCAGTCAATAAGCTCACTGGCAATACTCATTTTGGAAGGTGGTGGTGGAACTTCATCTGCACTGAACCATTTCGCATCTAAAATTTCTTTCCCGTCAACCTGTATCTTCCCGCTTTCATATTCGGCTGTAAATCCAACCATGAGGGAATGGGGGAAGGGCCATGGCTGGCTGCCGAAATATTTGATATTTTTAACCTTAAGGCCAACCTCTTCCATTATTTCCCGCTCTACACATTCTTCTAAGGTTTCTCCGGGTTCTACAAATCCTGCTATAAGACTGTATCTATTATTAAGGCCGTATGAATGTTTGGCCATGAGGATTTTGCCATCTTTTATAATTGCAGTTATCACTGCCGGTGAGAGGCGGGGAAAACTCATAAATCCACATTCAGGGCATTTTTTGGCCATTTCATGGGCCCTGGTCTCGGTGGTGGCGCCGCATTTACCGCAGAACTGATGATTTTTATCCCAGTTAATGACTTGAATAGCTCGACCTGCCAGGAGAAAGACATCCTCATCTAAAACGTCGTAAAGAGACTCTAAGTCTTTGAAAGCCATTCCTTCTGGGGCAGTGGCTTCGGGCGCAACTTCGGCTGCATAACATGGATGACCTTCTAGTTTGCCGAGATAATCTGTTCTAATTGGGTAAATAGAGAATTCTTTTAGATTTGTGGTAAAAAGAATTTTAATGTCGTTTTTTGGGTTTATGAGCAATTTATTTGAGTTGAAAATGAACCAGTAGGTAGGAACGTTGTTTTCTC
>JADGNH010000007.1 GCA_017883605.1 Methanobacteriaceae archaeon | reverse complement strand
GTGGCAAATAGCAGAACTGCGCCTATAAGGGCTACCGAGAAACTGTCGAGTCCAGTGATGCTGGTGGTAACCCACAGTCCTATGGTGAAAAGCAGTATCACTGTGGTGATCTTTTCTGCCCTACTCATAGGTCCCAGACCTTCTTTTTTAGCGGCTATAGTTTCCATTCCACCAACTACACCCTTAATTTCTGATTTGTATACTCTTCCCAGCCATTTCCAAATGATAGTCATCAGTATAAAGGCCAGTGGAAAACCAAAGATCATCCAGTATACAAAGGGCAGGTGAGTGTAGGCAGCAGCCATCAGGTTGGGGGCGGTTCCAATCTCTGTTCCAAATCCACCGGCCAGAGAACCGTAAGATCCACCTAAAACCATGGATTTGGCAAAGTTACTCTTCCCTTTTTCTGGATCATTTACACCCATCAACGATATGATCTCTTTGATGATGGGGAGTAACATAGCATAGGCCACTACATTCTCTATAAAAGCTGAAAGAAGCCCTGTAGAGAAAACAACCACAAAAATGCTTCTATCTGGAGTGGTACCAAAACGATTGAGCATATTATAGGTTAAACGTGCTGCTAGTCCGCTTTTTCTTATGGCTTCTGCAATTATGAACCCACCGATCATCAGGAAGATAATGGGATTGGCAAATCCAATAACTGCGATAGGAAAAGTGGCCACCCCTATTATGGGCTGAATAAAAAGCAGTAAAAGCGATGTAACCGCCAGATGCAGAGCCTCAGTGACCCACATGACTATAGCAAAAATTAAAAGCGCCATTGCTGCATGTCCCGCATAACTCAGACCAGGCGTAGGAATCAGCATAACCACTACAAACGCCAATATAGCCAAAGGTATGCCAATCACTTTTAAATTGATATTCGTCTTTTATCCCTCCTTTCTTTCCAAAAAAACCTCAAATTTTTTAAACCAAAAAGAATGGTTTTTAACTGAAATATAAATTTATCGATTTTTGGTTTAAATTTATCGAATTTTGTTCATCTAAAGATATGATCGGAAGTAAGTTTCCTTTTACCAACTATATAAATATTTCGAAAATATTTCGAATTAAAATTAAGAAGCCCTGATAAATAAGGTATAATACCCAATTCATTCTAAAATCTATCTTAAATTATCTTATTTTTCTAATTCCTGTTTAAAATTAATTGAACTATTAATATTGTTCAAGCTGTTAACAGCATTAAAAATTAATATTTCTAAAGCCTTAAACCCGCTATAAATCTGGCCTATTAATACATATAGTAATGAAACTTCTTTTTAGAAAAATTTTTCCCCTAGATTCATATTAATTTATCTAAGAATTTTAATGGTATATTACCAATATCAACAACCTAAAAATTTATATATAATAAGCCCAAAACCATGGTATGCTGCCCAAAAACAACAAAACAATCTATGCGGCGTTAGTCCAGTCTGGTTAAGACTCTAGCCTGCCACGCTAGCGACCCGGGTTCAAATCCCGGACGCCGCATCGCGGCTGTAGTCTAGTCTGGTTAGGACTTGGGCCTTCCAAGCCTACGACCCGGGTTCAAATCCCGGCAGCCGCATTTAATCCATATTTTTAGTTATTATCCAATTATCTATAATATTAGGTTAAAAGCTTTTTTTAATTATATTTCAATATCTTGACATTTCATATTAAAAACGATTAAAAAAATAACATCAATGTTTAAAAAATGGATTTAAAATAAAAAATGGATTAAAAAACTATATTGATGTTATCAATGGTTTCATGTATTATTTCTGATTAAATAAACTTATATCGGCACCAGCACTTCGGCAGCTACTAACCGGCAGATATCGGTTCTGGTTATGACACCAACGGGTTTTTCATCCTCTAAAACAAGAAGTCCAGAGATATCAGCCCTAACCATTAGATTTGCAGCATCTTCTATCCCATCGTCAGCAGATATGGTTACTATATTATCTGACATTATATCAGAGATTTTGAGTGAACTCATTTCGTCTTTGTTGGGTTTTATACTCCATAAAATTGCTATAAGATCCGAGTAAGATACTACTCCCACTGGTTTCTCCTCATCCATTACAAAAAGTCTTCTAACACCATCTTTGTACATCTTCTGGAATGCTTCCCAAGGTTTTATGTCGGGATCAACTGTCATAACGCCTTGATTCATGGCTTCTTTAACTTTCATTCTACCACTCCTAATTATTCTAATATTATAAAATGCAGTGTTATAAAATTATATTTTTTATGAATTAGGATTAGTAATTTTATGTGGATGGATAGGATTAGTATTTTGTGGAACCAAGGTTATGGAAATCTTAGGAAACCGACCTTTTACCTTTTGAATTATCATGAGACTTATGAAAAACTTTATCTGAATTATCAAGAGATTCATGAAATTTTAGGGATTGAAATTTTCAACCTACAACTTTGTACACATAAAACAACATTGTCTAATCAAATAAAGTTTTAATACTAAAAACACCATAAAATAGTATGAATTTTATGGTTTAATATTAAGTTTATATATGAGAATATGGAAGTTTAATAAATATTGTTTTTAGATGGCAATATTGTGCCATAATAACAAGATTTAAATAGGTGGAATTAGTATTATTATAATAAATATGTAATGGAGGGAAAAAACCTTGATGAGAATAAGTATGTCATTGCCTAAAAAGCTCTTAAAAGAATTTGACGAAGTACTAAAAGATCGCGGATACCAATCACGATCAAAAGGCATCAGAGACGCTTTAAAAGACTATATAGTACGTTACCAATGGATGAACGAGATGGAAGGCAGTAGAATAGGAATACTCGCTGTAATATATGACCATCACTACACCGGTGTGATGGAAGACCTCACCGACATCCAACATGACTTCAGAGAGTATATAAACGCAGTAATGCACGTTCACATGACAGAAAAGTACTGTCTGGAAGTTATAGTAGTTAAAGGCGACGTTAAATACATCCGCGACTTAACCGAAAAGATAATGAGGCTAAAAGGTGTGGAACACGTCAAGCTAACTAGCACCGCCAGTGGCGAAAATATAGATTAAACAAGTGAAAGGGCAATAAATAAGATAGATTAAATTAAATGACGAACGATAAGATAGGACATTTAATTGATAATTATAGAAATATCTATTGATATTTGATAGAGGAAATACTATGAATATTAATAGAGTCTTAAATTATCACAATTAATACAATTTCACAAGAATAATTTCAATAATAAGAAATTTGAAACGGTGTAAAAACGTCCTATCACCATGACCTCACTTCAGACCCTCAAAGATTGGCCGGTTTTTATGAAGCCATAAATGAGAAAGCCAAAGGAATTGTTTACGATTTAGGAACAGGTTCAGGGATACTCAGTACCTGGGCTGTTCCCTATTCTAATTTTATTTACGCAGTGGAAAAGAACCCCTTAGTGGCTGAAAAAACCAGATCCTGTCTGGAGAAATTTAAAAATATTTTTTTTATAGAAGGAGATGCCAGAAAAGTTCATTTTCCAGAGAAAGCAGACCTGATAATTTGTGAAATGCTGGATACCGCTCTAATAGATGAAGAACAGGTTCCTGTTCTCAATTCTGTCTTAGACTATCTTAAAAAAGATGGAGACGTTATTCCGCAGGGAATCTTAAATGGTGTTGAACCACTCCACACAAATACGGAATACCTATGTTACGAGGAGAACGGGAAACCCTACCACCAATTACTTGGTCCACTCACTATCTACAGCCATTACGATTTTAGAACTCCAATAAACCCCCGAGGGGACTTTAAAATCCATATGAAAATAAATAAAAATGGGATGTTTTCAGGCTTAAAAATAACCACCTTCACTCTCATAACCCCACACATAATATGCGGACCCACACCAATGCTCAACCCGCCTTTAATAATCCCCACAGAAAAATTAGATGTTGAGAAAGGTGGTGAAGTAAAGTTAAATTTAAGTTATGTAATGGGTGGTGGATTAAATAGTATTAGAACTGAAATTGAGAAAATTTCTTAAAAATTATTCTAAAATAGTATTTTTGGGCATAGGAAATGAAATGCGGGGTGACGACAGTGTCGGACCTTTAATAATCCAGAAACTTTCCAGTCTATTTTCAGAAATGGACAATATAGTATCTCTTGATGGTGGAACAGTTCCTGAAAACTATACTGGCCTCATTAGAAAAGAAAATCCTACGAATATAATTTTTGTCGATGCCGTGGATATGAAAAAAAACCCCGGGTATATACGTATCGTTGATAAGGATGAAATTGGGAACTACAGCATTTCAACCCATGCCATGCCCCTCTCTTTTTTAATAAAATACCTTGAATCTGTAACAGACGCAAATATGATTCTAATTGGAATTCAACCTAAAAATATGGATATGACCCAAGATGTTTCAAAAGAAGTTGAAAAAAGTGTAGAAAAAGTTGTTGGTATTTTCAGCCAGCTTTTACCCTGAGTCATAGTTTATCTAAAAATTCTTTCTTAATGAGTTAAAAATTTCTTTTTCTTTTTTTTTAAGTTAAATGATCATTAAACTACATTATTTTTCATGTTAAATAGCATATCACCCTCCAAATTTCTCGGGAAATGAATATTTGAACGAAAAATGCTTATAGAATATTCTTCATAAATAAGTTTGGTGATAAAATGTCTGAAATTTATGAAAAGATGGTAAATGAAGCAATAATGGCCCAAAAAGCAGATGTAGAAACCATTAAGAAAAATAGGGGAGAAAAATTTAAAATCAGTGATACCAAGGCCTATGTGGACGTGGTAGATGGCATGAAGGCGGTGGATGGGCAGAGTAAATCTGTGATAGATTTACATGTTGATTCGGTCAAAGCACATTACAACATCCTTAATAGCCTCACCAAAACTGTAAGACCAGAAGACGACCCATTTGTAGAACATTACCAGACACCGGCAATTCTGGAAATATTATATGATGAAGACGATGAATTCAAAAAGAGTATGGATCTATTCATAGATGCCGTTGGAAAGGCAGAATCCCTGATTGGACTTGAAGTGGTAAGGAGATACGGGGGTTTCTACGGACCTACCTGTGTAGTTGATTTCGCATTGATGCCGGGAAGCACCAGCAACGTGGTGAACAGGATACTTAAAACCGTGGACATTCCAGAAGCCCATAAACAGGCCATTTTATCCTCAAAATCCTGGGGTATGAACACCTCCTATGGCCTAGGGGAAGTGTTTTCAAACGAAATAGAGAAGGGGACCACACTGGCTGATGCTCTTGAAAAAGAAATTGATATGATAAAAAACATATATAAAAATCCAGTAGATGCCCAAGCAGATCTCATGGACTCCTTAGGCCATTCTTCCTTCGATGTCAGGGAATATATGTCCCAGTACCAAAAGAAAATGATGAAAACAGTTAAAGCAGCTTTAGATGATGGAGTACACTACGGAAATATAGTTACCGTTCCTGCCTACTGCGTTGGAGACATATCCCACCACATATCCCAATCCACCTACAATATGTGTAAAGACGATGTTATAATGGCTGTGATAGATGCCACTACGGATGTAATAGAATCAACGCTAAAAAATACGCTTGATAGTTTCAAAAGTGAATATGAAATACTTTCACTGGCAACAGGGGCCTCCGCATGTGCAACTGAATATATGCTGGAGTTAGACGGTTTCAATGCCATCGTTATAGTTGACCTCCTAACCAAAAGATTCCACAACTACGTACAGCTCTATCCCACCCGTGGTGCAGCTGCAGAACTCCACAACTCCGATTTCATGGATATGATCTACCGGGGATGGAAATATCTCGATACTGCAAGAAGAATGCAAAACGGTGCGAATGGAATATTAGAGCCCTTGGTTGGTGGATTTAAAGTTGACCTGGAGCCTATCCATAAAAATGAAGTCATAATGAACCCTCAACGTTACGCATACCCTGCCTGTGCTATCTCCGTCAGATTCTCATCCCTCATGAGGCTGGCTGACTATCCCTGCCTCTTAACCAGCGAACCGGTGACCGCCACTCTGATGACCAATATCATAGCTCTCCATAAAGAAAATCCTGCATCACCAGCAAGAGTCTGTAAAAACTGTGCGTCAGCTGCTCTCATCGATTTCAGACATTCTTACTGTCAATGGAAGGAATCTGTATAAACGGTGGAAAGAGTCAGTTATAGACAGGTGATAAAATGAAATGTTACATCTGCGCAAAGGAAGGAAAAGACACAGAAGCAGTTGCAATATGCATAGTATGTGGAATGGGCCTCTGCATGGACCACGTTATAAGGGAGGACGTAACTTTGTGGGAGGGCGGATACCCCTTCCCATCTGAAAAGGTTAAAAAGACCCTACCAAGGATACTCTGTCCTGAGTGCTACGCTGCACTTGAAGGTGGTTAAATGGCAAACATACAAAAAAGGTGTCTTGCAGAGTTTATAGGCACCTTCTTCTTGGTTTTCATGGGTGCAGGGGCAGCTGCCATAACACTGATGATAACCAAGGGAACAGCGCTCCCCAACACCTTTAACATAGGAATTGGGGCTCTGGGTGGCCTTGGGGATTGGCTTGCCATAGGATTGGCCTTCGGCCTTGCAATTGCAGCTTCGATCTACGCTCTGGGTAATGTATCGGGATGCCACATAAATCCAGCAGTCACAATAGGCCTGTGGAGCGTTAAAAAGTTCCCCGGCCGTGACGTGGTGCCCTACATTGTTTCACAGCTTGCAGGGGCATCTGTTGCAAGCCTGCTCTTCGCCGCAGTTGTGGGAATGAACGCAGTTACTGTTGGCGGGCTCGGTGCAACAGCTCCCTTCCCCACAATCGGCTACTTACAGGCTTTAGTTGCAGAAACAGTTGGAACTTTCCTCCTGATGCTGGCCATAATGGGGGTTGCAGTGGATAAAAGAGCGACACCAGGATTTGCAGGTATTGTAATAGGTTTGACAGTTGCAGGAATAATAACCACCCTGGGAAATATTTCAGGATCTTCGCTGAACCCGGCAAGGACCTTCGGACCGTACCTGGGCGATACATTACTGGGAGGAACTAACTTATGGATATACCTCCCAATATACATTATAGGACCCATATTGGGAGCGGTTCTAGCAGCTCTGGCCTACCAGTACATGACCAAGGAAGATTAATCCATATTGAGTTTTGGAGTAGAATTTGAAAATAATCTACTTCAATTAATTTTTTATTTTGATTCTTGAATCTTTAAGCAAATAAAACACTTTTAGTATTAAAAATCGTGAATAATTTTTCTATTATTTTAATCAACCCGCATCATTCTAATCAATAAAACCGTGTTATTTTTTTATAAAATTGAATATTAATACGATTTGATACCTTGTAATTTTAAGGTGAATTTTTAAGATTCTATAAAACATCGATTAAATAAAACCTCTCTTAAACTAATTTAATGATTTCTTAATCTCTTAAACTAATTTAATGATTTCTTAAAATTTAATGATTTTCTCAATCTAATTACTAGGTGATTATCAACAAATAAATTAAACCAACATTTTAATATAAACAATTTCTCCAGTGATAAATATGAAGATTCTTTTTATAGGTGCGAGATTATTTGACGATATCGCGCTTTACACCAAAAAACAGGGTATTACCACCATTTTAACTGAATCTAACCCCAAATCTCCTAATTTGAAGCTGGCTGACACTCACTACCTGGTTTCCAGGGGTATGGGGGGACCACAAGAAATTGCCCTGAAAGAAGATGTGGATGCCGTGGTGCCCCTTATGGGAGTGGACGGTCCGCTAAAAGAAGTGGCCCAAATGAAGGAGGATTTGGAGGGAAACCACGGATTACCAGTGGTGGCTTCCAGTGTGGAAGCAGCTTCCATTTCCACGGATAAAATAAAGACCAAAGAATTCTTCCTTAATAATAATATAAGAACACCTAAATTCAGTAAAATAAATAACTTAAAGACATTTAAAGCTAACTTAAAGATGTTTGAAGAAAATTTAAAGGGTAAAACACCTCTGGTATTTAAACATGCTCAGGGTCAGGGAGGATCAGGGATAAAAATTGTTTCTAATAAGATTGATATCCAGAAATACTTCGATGAATTTAAAGAAGGTATGGCTGAGGAGTTTGTGTGTGGAACGGAAATATCAGTGGAAGTATTGAGGTGGAAAAAAAGGTCTGTACCCTTAGTACCTATTGACAAGGGAAAAACAACACTGGAAGGCATCCATCCCCTGGATAAAATTAAAAAAGCTCCCTTAAGAATAGATGGTATTGGTAACCACCAGAATAACTATAAAATAAGAGAAATTGCAGATAAAATTGCCAATCTTCTCGAAATAGAGGGAACTGCAGACATTGACCTTATATTCCATAAAGAAACCGGGCAGAATTATGTAATAGAAATAAATGTAAGGCCCAGCGGGACCCGCTACATAACCAACGCTTCTTCCAATATAAATACCCTGCAACAGCTGGTTGATATGGCATCAGGCAGTTGGAAGGCAAGTAAAGTTAAAAAAAAGATGACTGAGTATTCAGCACTTGAGATACCGGTAGGAGATTACGATACGACCAGGAATAACTTTAAATTTAGAGATTTTTCCGGAGACAATGGTTGGATTATCCACGGGCCAGAACATTTCCAGAGAATAACCATAAGAGGGCTAAATGAAAGTGAAGCTTTTAAAACTGCCAAAAATCTTAAAATAGATTATAATGGCCATTAAAATAAATAGAAAGAACAAATTAAAAGTTTACAAATATTATTTAATTCAAAATATTTAATTCAAAATAAATTTAATCAAATAAACCATTTTAAATCAAAAACCTTAAATTAAAGAGATCATAACCTTAAAAATTTACAACTTTATAATTTATTTATTAATGTATCAACAACAAATTAAAGTATTCAACGACAAAATAATTATTCAAAATAATAAAAAAATTGAAGACATATTGAAGCAAAAATTGAAGACATATTGAAGCAAAGGTGATTTATTGAATAGCATTCAACTGATCATGTTTATATTTATTCTTGCATTCTTATCCACTATCTTTTTCACTTTCTTCGTGAGAAAGATACTCAGAGATGCAGATATAAGGGACAGCCCCATTGTAAGCGAACACCGCCATAAAACAGGCACCCCCACCATGGGGGGTATTGCATTTCTTTTAGGTATCCTTTTTGTCTCATTTTTCTACTTTGGGTATTCCAACCACAACAATCTAATTTTAACCGCCATGATCATGGCCACTGCGGGTCTGGTGGGCCTGATGGATGACCTTATCGGTCTTAAAATAAAGTACGTCCAAAAATTGGTGCGTAACATAGTTTCTCAGCCCGTGCCCATCGGCAGACTAACACTCCAACCCGGTGAAGAAGCTCGGGTAACCACTCCGCAGGCAAAAAAAGACCTGAAAAACCTCCTGAAAGATGAAAAACTAAAGATTATTGGTGAGGTCCCCATAAAAAATGAGGTTAAAGAGAGGGAAAAAATATTTGCCCAAATTTTAATCTCAGTCTTCCTAATAGTATCAGGAGCAGTCAGCACTAGCGTACTGGGATTCAATGCAGGACTATTAATCATACCCGTAGTTATATTTGGGATAATTGGATCCATAAATGCAGTGAACCTTATTGATGGGCTGGACGGCCTGGCTGCCGGTATTTTAGCCATATCCTCCTCTGCCTGTGCCATTTTCTCCTACACCACTGGAAACCTGGAAGGTTCCATCACATTCATAGCCATATCTGGATTATGCTTCGGTTTCCTGGTCTTCAACAGGTATCCTGCATCCATATTCATGGGAGATACCGGTTCATTTGCTCTGGGAGCTGGTTACATCACTGCAGCATTTTTAGGGGACATAATCTACTTCGCGGTGATAGCTCTGGCCATACCCATACTCTCAGTTATAGTGAGCTTACTTCACCGAGCCCATATCATAAAATTACCAGTTGAACCACTCCATCATACCCTTCAACACAAAGGTTTGTCAGAAAAGAAAATAATAATCCTTTACTGGGTTATAACTATCCTTATATGTACAGCAGCTATTTTCTTTTATAAGCTATTTTAAACTATTTTAGGAGACAAATTTAAGCTATTTATTAAGAGTAAAATTTAAGCTATTCTAAGGAGACAATAAGTTCCATGAGTAGGATCAAAGAAATTACCACATCCCAACTGGCAGAACAATTAAATGGAAATCTTAAAGGATCTGAAAAAAAGATAACCGGCATATTCAACATCTTAAAAGATGCGAAAAAGGGAGATGTGGTAATAAGGCACTGGATAGATGAGAAGGGTATGGAAATTGCAGCCAAAAAAGAAGTTTCGTGTGTAGTAACCCAAAACCCCCGGGGAAATGCATTGGAAGCCGCAAAAAAATTCAAAATACCCCTCATAGTAACTGAAAAGATAGAACTGGCCAATGCATTTGCTTTGAGCTGGGCCGTTGAAAATTTTGCCAGATACGCGCTGCGCATCGTAGTAACCGGTACCAATGGTAAATCCACCACAACCCACCTTATCTACAGCATCTTGAAAGAAGCTGGTTACACCACCTACACTAACACAGACTCAAAATCCGAGTTTAATACACTAATAGACCCCATGGTGGCTAAACAAATTGCAGAATTTCCGGAAAAGATTGAAGCCATGGTTCTGGAGGTCTCTGAAGTCCAGGGCTGGATGGAACGGATTATGAAAGACCACGCCCAGATCATGACCTCTGCAATTGATCCAGATATTCTGGTGCTGACCAACGTTTCATTGGACCATATAGGTCTGGTGAATTCGGTTGAAGAAGCATTTGAAGAAATATCCGGGGCAGTTAAAGTGTTTAACGGAGATTATGTTGTGTTAAACTCTGATGATCCTCTGATAAGGAAGATGGAGAAATTTTTAACCAGCAGTGCGTCGGCTGTTTTCTACGGTACAGGATCCCATCTGGAGCTCCAGGAAGATGGCATATATTACCGGGGAAAAATATTCATGGAAAAGGACGAACTTCCATTTAAAAGTATCCATTTTATCCAGAACACCATGGCAGCCATAGAAGCGACTATGGAATTGGGAATTGAACCATTTATTATCAAGAAGGCTGTTTCATCCTATAAACCACTGGATCGGAGGTTTACACTGCTCCGCAGGAAACCGCTGATTATAGACGACTTTGCCCATAATCCTGAAGGAATACTGGCCACCATAAAAAGCACCTCACAATTGACTAAAGGAAAGCTCCTGGTTGTATCAGCCATTCGAGGTTCTCGTGGAGAACCTATTAACCAGGTGAATGCTAATGCTGTGGTAGAGGGATTGGAAGGTGTTGATCACCTGCTTATTATCACCAGCAGCGCGGAGGTAGTGGACCACGCCAACCTGGTGAAAGCATCTGAAAAGGAAGTTTTTATAAAAACCGTTGAAAAAAATAAGGTAAACTACATTTTCCACGAAAATCTCTGTGAAGCCCTGAAATATGCCCTGGAATCCGCCAACGAATGGGATACTATCCTTTTAATCGGCGCCCAGGGAATGGATCCTGCGGAGAAAGTTTTAAAGAAAATTGAAGATTAATTTAGATTTGAAATTTTTTAAAGATGGTATTAACAGTTGAATTTTAAAATGATTCAATAGATTATTTTATTAATTCAAATAAGAAATCAAACAACAACTATATTAAATACCAGAAAAAAGAATAAGGATATTAAATAGCAGAATTAGTGATATTAATACTTTTTATAATGTTTATATATAGCAATAATAATTATATCTCAGTTATAATTCACTATTTTTAATATTAACGTTCCTATAATAAAAATTTAAAGGCAAAATACTTCTTAATAAATAAATTCCTTTAATAATCTTATTAATAGCTCCCTTTGGTAAATTCTATAATTAAATTTATTAAAATCCTTTTAATAAGATTAAAACCACTAAATATCAAAACTAATAAAATTAAACCACAAAATATCACAAATTTAATAAACTCATAGTCTGAGAGCTTAATATGAATTGTATAGTGATAGGTGCAGGTAATGCTGGGCGTCCCGCAGCCAGAATTCTAAATTACGGGGGACACCAGGTCCAGATTATAGACCAGAAAAAACTGGAAGAATTTCCAGAGAAAGTGAGAGAAACATTGCTTAAGATGGAAAAAGAAGGTGTAAGGCTTCATTTAGGGCCTGATACTCCACAAAAATTTAGATCTCAGGATTCAACTTTTGAAAATCTGGATTCAGCTTACATATCCCCCACCATACCAGAAGATTCACCAGTGCGGAAAATTTTGGATGAAAAAGGTTTGAAACTAATTAGGCATAGGGACATATCTCAAATTGTAGATGAATCAATTGAGATAGATGTCATCGGAATAACCGGAACGCTGGGTAAAACCAGTACTACCCATATAATATCCCATATCTTCAGAAGCTCCGGATATAAGGTATGGGCCTGTTCCTCCCGCAATGGAAACCTTCTAAGTGAAGTTATTGTAGAAGGCATAGTAAACGGTGAACATCTTAAAAACGATATTGCAGTGCTGGAACTTCCACACGGCACTTCCAGATTAATGTCAAAAGTCCATCTGAAAATAGGTGTTTTAACCAACATCTATCCAGAGCATCTCTCTGAATTCGATAACTCCCTGGAAAAGTACATAGAACGCAAGCTGTTTATAACAGATTCCAGCGAGATTCTTATTTCCAGCACCAAGTGCAAAGAAATTCTAGATCCGGTGCGGAATGATGTAATATTCTACTGTGCAGAAAACGGTTCTTGCAATGTTTCAGGCTGCCTTGAAAATAATCAGATCAGGATCAGCTACCAGGTGGATCAAAGAAGCGGTGAATTTGAAAATGATTTTAAACTAAAGGGATATTATTTTGAAAATTCAGTGGCAGCTGCAACAGTAGCTCTATCGTACGGTTTAAATGAAGCTTCTATAAAAAAAGGACTAAGTAGCTTTAATGGGATTCCCGGGCACATGGAATATATAGGGAACTACTGCGGGAGAGAAGTACATTTTGATGCTGCATTTGTCCCTCAAGGACTTGTTTCCACTTTAGAACAGTTTTCAGGGCGTGATTTAGTGATTTTGGTGGACAACCCTGACAGTACCACCCCTCGGGATAAATATGAAATTGGAAGCATACTGGGCAGATATGCCAAAGTAATAATATCCAGCGGATACAATGAAACAACTGGCATACTAAATAGTGATGCGGCCCGTGAAGTACTAGAAGGGGTTAAAAATTCAGATGCGCTTAAAATTCCTGTTGAGGACATGAAAACTGCTGGAAAACTTTCTATTAAACATTCACATCCTGGGGACACCATTCTACACGTGGGTCCCGGGGCTATAACCAATTACGATGAATTAAAGTTGAAGATGATGTCTGGAATAGAGGAAGGATGTAAAAGATATGGATAAACAGATCTTCATTTCTGCAGCTGTCAAAGAGAAGTCAACCCATCTCTCAGACATCTACGGAGTAATAGGTGTATGCGGAATTGTGGGGAATCTGGTTGCCAGGGTGCTACTTGATCATGGATTTCAAGTAATAGGCACTGATATCAAATCAGAAGATGAATGCGGATTTAAATATACACTTGAAGATTATAAACTGCCAATATATTTTAAAAACCATCCGGAAACATTTTTTAGCTCGTCAAAGTACATAGTACCTCCCCCAAGCTTATCAAAAGACTCTGAACTTTTTGAAAAGATAAAAGGTAGCAGATTAAATGGCAAGTCCAAAGTTCTGGAAGTTGATGAACTTATCAAAAGGATCAAACCAGATAAACCGGTTATCTGTGTCACTGGCACCAATGGTAAAACCACTACCACATCGCTTATAAAACACATATGTTACCATGTAGGGATGGTGCCGGTTGAACACGGTTTTAAAGACCTGCAGGGAAATGTAGAATATATTCCCCCTTTGCAGTGCCGATTAAAAGGAGATTTAGCTGTCCTGGAAACAGGTACATTTGGAATTCCAGGAGATCTGAAAAAAATTCTGGAACGATGCGATCCCTCATGTGGCATTGTAACTAACATAACCCCTGATCATATTCATAAAGACGGCAGTTTCCTTAATTACGCCCTTATAAAAGGTGAATTTGTAGATTATCTCAAAGATAAACAGCTTATACTAAATGCAGACGACCCCACGGAAATGGGTCTGATTAAATCCTCCCAACCCTCTGGTAATATAATAACCTTTGGTGTGGACTGTAAACCCTCCAATGAGAAGCAAAAGAAGTGCTGGTGTGGCAGGGATCTTTCCATTAAGGAGACCATATCTGGAATGGGATATTATAATTGTGAATGTGGATTAAAAAGACCCCAACCCCACTATCTAGCCACCAAGATAAAAATGAAAAGTTTCACCCTTCAAACCCCTGAAGAAACTCTGGATGTAACTTTAAGAATTAATGGTCTTCACAATATATACAATGCCGTGGGAGCAATCGCTGTTGCAGTAGAATCCCTTAATATACCGTTAAGATCTATTATAAGTGCTGTGGAAAGTTTTGAGGGAATACCTGGTCGGCTGGACCATCTGGGAACCTATGAAGATAAGGATGTTATTATAGATTACGCCCATAACCCCGCGGGTGTGGGAACTGTGCTCCAAGAGTTAAAGAAGAGCTATCAGAAAATAGCAGTAGTGATTACAGTTTCATCAGAGTCAGGTGAAAGTGGAGACATGGAAATACTGAATGAAAGTCTTAAAATAGCAGATTTTACCATACCATCATCATTTTATTCCAGGAAAGCAGCCGAGTTAACTGAATCTAATAAAATCATATTTACCAAAGCATCTTCAGACAAGTTTAAGGAAGGCACCTTAGGAGCCACCCTGAAACAAGTGCTGGAAGGATTAAAGAAAGGGTTGGAATGTGATGTCGATGCCGTGGTTTGTCTGGGCGAAGCTGCCTTCAAATATAAAAAAGAAATCTATAAAGATATTCATAGAGTAAAAGATTGAAATAAAAATAGGAAATGATTGAATAGAAATAAAAGATTGAAATAAAAGATCATAGCGAAGATAAGAAGATGAATACAAAAATTGTTTTAGAATCCTATATAATAATAAGGTTTAAATAGATCTTAGGTAAACAAGTTTTAAGTTAAATGGTGAAAAAGGATGTTTTTAAAAATCAGAAGAGATACCCTAATAATTTTATTACTGGCATTCCTGCTTATTGTATCAGGCAGATCAATGGCCTATATGTCCTATGCCTCATCTAACGGGACGGACCAGGGGGTAGCTATATCAGGGGTTATAATTAAGGGAAACGACATTGTACCCACTGAGTCCATAAGAAGCAATATAGCCAATGTAGGATTCAGATCAGGAAGTTACATACAGGGCGATACTCTGGTTACCAGCAAACGTAAGCTGCCTTTAAGTGAAGCCATACAAAATGCAAATGATGCTGCTACCCTGGCCACATTACCCGGTACCCAAGTAACGCCCATAGCTGCTGCTGATGTTAAAGTAGACCGGATAACAGGTATAGTAACAGTGAATGTTGTAGAAGATTTCTCGACGGTACAGGTGAAGGGATTATGAACAGTGCCTATTTAAAAAAGATTCTTTTATTGTTAGTGACTATTATAATAGTCATAAATACATCCGCAGCGACTTTGAACGTTATAATTATAACGGACCCTACAGGAACTGATCCCAATGGTGTTGCTGCAGGGAGTATGTCTTTCGCCGAAAACATGTTCCAGTCAACATTCCTAATGTCCAGAGACAATCAATTTGCAGTCCTATCTGGTGGTTCTGGTAACGAAACCCAACGTCTGGGAGCCATTGTGGAGGCCGTCAGACTGTTGAAAAGTGGGGGAACACCTGCAGAAGCTGCCAGTTCTGCCGGTGGTTTTTCTGGTATAAGGATAGTGACCGGGGGTCCTAAAATCGGTGCAGCGGTGGGGGGAGATTTTTCAGCCTATGTGGTAACAGTTGCCGGTGACGGGACAGTTACAGCGACCCCTGTTTCAGGTGGAGTTGCTGTTCTACCGGCGGGACAGAAAGGAGCTATAATACACCTGAGAAACACCGTTGGAAATCCACAATATGGTACCGCCGATGCTGTGCGTAAAGAAACCGCAGTTAACATTGGAAAGATGATCAGGGACGGCTATTCTGCCACGGATATCATGGGTTCCGTCTTTGAAGAGGTGTCTATAGATGCAGGTGAGAAGTATGGAGGCGGTGCAGACAACCTGGTATCAGGAATAACCACCGGTGACATGTTCACCCCCCAGAAGCTTAATGATACCGGTTTTCCCATGGATGATCCTTACAGTAAAGTATGTCCCAACGACGGGTGGAGCATAGCCTATCCTGCTGCTGAAAGTTACAGCACCTGCCCTATTGATGGGGCCACCTTAAAAACTGTTTACGCCTATGATGCTCTTCGAACCGCCATAACCGTAAAATCTCAGACTGTGACTGTTTCTGTTTATGGAAGTGACGAACCAGGTATTTCAGAAACAACAGATGAAATCGTAACTGCTTCAGTAAAAAAACACGGCTACAACAGTGCAGAAATTGCTACAGACTTAAACTCAGCCATAGACAACGGTCTCCTGGTGGGAGTTAACTTCGTTGAAGCTAAAGATATCAACGTTAAAGAAAGTAGCAGAGCAGTAGGAGTTTACTACAAACCACTCCCTGATCATCGTTCTTCACCACCATGGAACCTGCCCATAAGCTCTTCAATTCTGGACATACTGGGTAGCGTACAAACTGCCATAGGACTTATACTGGTAGTGCTGGTGCTATTTAGAAGCTCACTTATAAAATCTTTCAGGAAAAGATAAATCAAAAGATAAATTACCTCTCAAATAAAGATTTAACTGACTAATCAGAAAGATTGTGATCAATCAAAAAGACTATTTGATTAACCAAAAGATTATTAATTACCAAAAAGATTAGTAAGATTAACCAAAAGAGTTGAGAGAGTTAAAAATTTAAGGTAATCACATGGCTCTAATTTTAATACGTGCAGACGACAACAAGAAACTTTTAAATGCCCTGGCAGACCTGGAGAGACATGCTAAATTAAAGATAACCGGGAAACCCAGAATAGTTTCCACAAATTTTGCCGATAAAGTTGTTCAGAATATCATTAAGCAGGATCTAAAGTCAAAATCTAAAAAGGCAGTTATGGTGAAGGTGGAGGAAAGTACCACCCACAGCATAATGCAGGTGAAAAAAATACATCCCCCTGCTCATCTGGTAGTTTTAAGTAACGAATATAAAGATTACAGCGAAATGGAACGTGTTTTTAAAGATTCGCCCCCCTTAAAGGGATACTATTCCCATAAAGATCGGGGTTGATTCTTTGTTTTCTTCAATTCTTTTTTTTAATTTAAAATCTATTTTTTAAAATTATATTACTAAAATTTTTTTTATTTTAACTTTCTTTATTTAAATTCTTTTTTTACTTTAAATTCCTTTAATTATACTTTATTTTAATTATTAAACATCACTACTTCTCTTTTATTGAAATTTAATCTCTTCACAAATATTAAATCAATTTTAAATCTTTAATTTTAATCTTAATAAATCAAAAATTAATCTCTTATAAAACAAAATATAAAAATTAAATAAAAGAAAATCTCTTAATTTTTCTTTATGCGAGCTATATCGCCGATAGTGGCTCCCCTGATATTTTTAGGGCCCAAATCTTCGAGCCTTTCATCTTCCAGTCTCTCCAGGAGTCTGACCTTCAGAATTCTTTCCAGTTTTCTGGCCAGCTTTAAATCTGGAGCCATTTTTCCGGCCTCTACTCTGTTGATCACTGAAACCTTTTCATATATTTTCGCAGCCAGATCTTCCCGGGACCATCCTCTCTTCTCCCTAGCCTCTCTAACCACGATATTATAATCCTCAAGAACTTCGTTCACTGGTTCTAAAGGTCTGACGGTTCTGGGGGCTGTTCTGGGTCTTTTTGGTTTTGGAGGTTCTCTCTGTACTTTACCAAATTTTGAACATTCCTGGCAAGTTAACATTATAGAACCATCTATTTTAGTCCTTAACGGCCTTCCAGCTAAAGTTTTACCACATATCTCACATCTCATGACGATCCCTTTACATTTGATATCAGATATATATTTCACACCTCAATATTTAAATATTATTAAAGATAATAATCGGTTATATATTCATAAAGTCAAAATGATATTTTTTTAAAGAAAAAACGCCAGGAGTGAGCGAGGATCATGGATAACATGTCCCAAAACATATTAAAAAAGATTGAAGACCTTAAAAAGGAGATAAGAATCCTTAAAGAGGAAAACACTAAAACTAAAAGAAATTTGATGTGGAAGATAAGGAAACTCGAAAAGGACAAAGTTCTAATCGAGAACGAAAAAATGAGGCTTGATAGAGAGGTGAAATCTCTAAGAGGAGAGATTGAACGGTTCAGATCTCCCCCACTGGTAATAGCCACCGTAACAGAAGTATTGGATGATGGAAAAGTAGTGGTAAAAAGCAGTACAGGACCTCACTTCGTTATAGGATATTCACGTTTCTTAGATGAAAAATCACTGGAACAAGGTGCCCGGGTGGCCCTAAACCAGCAAACCTTTGGTATAGTTAACGTACTTCCATCAGAAAAAGACCCTATTGTAACCGGTATGGAAGTAGAAGAAAAACCAGATGTAAGTTACGTACAGATAGGCGGATTATCAGAACAGGTAGTTGAAATAAAAGAGACAGTTGAATTACCGCTTAAAAGACCAGAGTTATTCACCGATATCGGAATAGAACCACCAAAAGGAGTTCTTTTATACGGTCCCCCTGGAACTGGAAAGACTCTACTGGCAAAGGCCGTGGCACATGAAACCAACGCAACTTTTATAAAGATTGTTGCCTCAGAATTTGTTAAGAAATATATCGGTGAAGGTGCCAGATTGGTCAGGGGCGTTTTTGAACTGGCAAAAGAAAAATCACCCAGCATAATATTCATAGACGAAATAGATGCCATTGCAGCTAAACGTCTTAAAAGCTCCACCAGCGGTGACAGAGAGGTTCAGAGAACTCTTATGCAGCTATTAGCTGAGATGGACGGTTTTGAAGGAAGAGGAGATGTGGGTATTGTGGCGGCCACCAACCGGCCGGATATACTGGACCCTGCCCTTCTACGTCCCGGCAGGTTTGATAGATTCATAGAAGTACCGATACCCAACGAAGAAGGTCGAATGGAAATACTCAAAATACACGCCAAAAAAATGTCCCTGGAAGAAGAAGTGGACATTGAACTGGTGGCTTCCCTGACCGAAGGAGCATCAGGAGCTGACCTCAAGGCAATCTGCACCGAGGCCGGTATGTTCGCCATCAGAGAAGAAAGACCGATAGTAACAGTGAACGACTTCATGGATGCTGTTGATAAGATAGTAGGCATAGAAAGAGAAGAAGAAATGAGGAAAGAAGCAGGAGTTATGTACGGCTAAGAAATTTAAGCTTAATACATAAACTCTTAACTTATTTTTTTTTATATATTATTTTTTTTAAATTAATTTTTTTAAGTCCATAATTTTCTAACCCCAATTATACTTGATCTAAAAAATTAAAAAAAAAGTGGAGTTAGAAAACGTGACTTAAAGTTACAACTCCCAGATCATCAGAAGTACTTTGAGTTTGGATGATGTTTGCGCCTTGAAGCAGTTGTGCGGTTAAAGTTCCGCCACTACCAGTTTTCTGTAGGCTAATTGTAACCGTACCTGGACTTGGCCCCAGATTGTAGGTGGCATTTGTACTTCCGTTTACAAACTGACTTCCACTATTAGAAGCAAGGGTTCCATTCCAGGTGCTACCGGAATTTATTTGTACAGTCACGTTGGAACTAGTGGTGTTGTTGTTACTGCTGGTACAGCCCGATGTAAGAACTACTAAAACCAAAATAGCCATTATTACTATTCCAATTTTTTTCATTTGATTTCTCCTATTTTATTTTTTCATTTTCTTCCTTTATTTTATTATTATAAAATACCTGAACAGCTATTTAATTTAATACAGCAAAGTAAGATTTTCCCTTTCTTTTTCTGTTTCTTTTTTCTGCCCAGATTGCTCCAGGTCATGGTATGCATCCATTAGGTCGCCTAATAGCATGTCCACCATGTCTCTGCCGAAGTTCTCTTTAATGACCATCCTCATAACCGCCACGTCCTGAGCATTTTCAGGTAAGGTGTAGGCGGGTACTATCCAGCCCTTTTCTCGGAGCTTGTCTGAGAGTTGGAATACTGTAAATTCGGCGTCCTTTAATTTCACCGTTACCAGCGGGAAGATTACCTTAGGGTTGATGACTTCAAATTTACCCGATTCTACCAGTTCATGGGCTAAATATTTGGCATTTCCGCTCATATTATCCATAATGGCCTTGTAACCATTGAAACCTAGTCTTATGAAGTTGTAGTACTGAGCGACTATGGTACTGCTTCCCTTGGAAAAGTTCAGGGAATAGTTTGGCATCAGCCCCCCCAGATAATTTATGTTGAAAACTAAATCTTCAGGTAAATCTGATTTGTCTTTGAAAACCAGCCATCCAATTCCAGGATAAACTAACCCGTATTTATGGCCAGATACATTAATAGATCTCACCTGTTCCAGTCTGAAATCCCATTCCATGTCTGGATAGATGAATGGTGCTATAAACCCTCCGCTGGCACCATCAACGTGTATGGGTATGTCCCAACCTTTGGTTTCTTTAATATTAAGTAGCATGTCGTTAATTTCTTTTATGGGATCCATCTGCCCGGTGAAGGTGGTTCCGATAACCGCACCCACTGCTATGGTGTTTTCATCAATTTCTGCTGCCACATCTTCTGCAGTTATGGTGTACAGTTCCTCCCTTAATGGTATTAGCTTCAATTCCACATCAAAGTAGCGGGCAAACTTCTCCCACACGGTGTGCACATCAGCACCCATCACAATGTTGGGTTTATCATCAGTTTTACCTTCAGCTTGCCTGCGCTCTCTCCAGGTCCATTTATGGGCCAGAAGTCCCAGCATAATAGCCTCAGATGACCCTATGGTGGCGGTTCCCACAGATTTACATTCTTCAGGAGCATTGAACAGCCGGGCCAACATGTTAACTGTTCTATCCTGTATTTTCTCGGTTTGAGGATACTCATCGTTATCCACATAGTTTTTATCTACGCTATCCATTATGAGCATGTCCGCTTCCGGTTCCATCCAGGTGGTTACAAAACTTGCCATATTCAGCGCCGGGTTACCATCTAAATTCAGTTCATCCGCTATCAAGCGATATGCGGCCCTTGCAGGCATTCCTTCTATAGGCATTTCATATTTAGGTATACTTTTTGAAAAATATCTGCTACCATAGGTAGTGGTGTGTTCTTTTTCCGATTTCTTCATCTTACTTAAATCATGCTTCTCAGACAACATATTTTGACCTCTTTATTAATAAGAACTCTTTTACTAATAAAAAAAATAAGAAAATAAACTTAAGTTGCTTGTTTGGATTTTTAATCCATCAATTTCTTTTTAATCCATCAATTTCTGTTGGGTTCTATGAAAATTTCCATTATTCCAGCTATTATAAGGAAAGCACCCAATATTACAGCCAGATACAGAGGATTTCCCACATACACCCCTAACACCAGATATAAAATACCAAATATAACCCCCAAAATACCTGTAACCTTGGCTTTGAGGCCAGCACCGGAGAATAATGCAGTTATACCTGTTATAATTAAAAATAATCCCACTATGTACAGTGCTAAAAATATTATAAAACTAAATGCTTCTATATTTCCAATAAAAACTATCCCAAATATTATGGCAATAAAAGCCAGTATTAAGTCGGCTATACCTGCTGCCAAATTTTCTCCCCAAACTTTAAAACTCTGAACCAGCAGCCAAATGCCTAAAAATATTATTCCAATACCAGCAAGAACGCTGAATGTTAAAACACTGATTAATGGGAACACTATAACAAATAATCCCAAAATGATTGCCAGAATACCTATCAAAACGTTCCTTCCTTCAGCCATGATTATACCCCCCCATTAAGTTCAAACAAGACCCTCACCACATCTATAATTATGATCAAACTACATAATATAGATTAATGGTCTCATTTATTTCATGAGAACAATATAGGAGTTGATTAAGTAGGGAAAATGAAGGAGTTGATTAAGTATGGAAAATGAACATCCATTCGGTGAACTGTCAATACCAGTAGAAGGACTGTTAAAAGAAGAATTACAGAATGAAATTGAAGCCCGCATAGCTGCTACAGTGGAAAGCCTCTATCTTTTGGACGCTGAACTTGAAACGTTTGTAGAGCTTGTTAAAGATGGTGTTGAGTCTAATAAAGAATCTCCTGATAAACTGCTTGCACTCTACAGTTATTTAGATGAAGTGTGGGGTGTTTTAATTGCCAACGAACTCCGAGACGTCTTATTAGACACCCTCTGTGTAATACAAGATCGAAAACATGAACTCGAGGAAATTCTGGAAGAACTAGAGAAAAATCTTGAATAATTTTAAACAACCGCTAATTAATAGCACATTAAATATAAAGGGTATATACAGACATATAAACAATATGAAACCTTAAAATAAATGTATAAAATTATTAGAATAGGTTTATAAATATTTAAAATAGGATTATAAGTATTTAAAGAAATTTAAGCCTGTGATGAACCCTATGAGCTCTGATCCGTGATGAATGATGGGCGATCTGAGGCTTATCTTTCTAATCTAATTATTTTTTTAATATAATTCTAAAATTTTTTTTATTCAAAAATCAAATTTTTTTTTAATTTTAATGTAAAATAACGTGAATTACTTCAAAATAACATGAAATTACTCAAAAATCAGCCAATTCCTGAAAAAGATCAGCAACATCATTGAAAACCTTTTCTTTTTGGAGTTCTGAAATTCCAGGTCTCATAACCAGAATTACAGGAACTCCAAGCTCCAATGCGGCCTTGATCTTGGATGGAGTTCCGCCGGTAGCACCGCTCTCCTTGGTAATCACAAGAGACACTCCATATTCCTTCATTAACGCCTGGTTAAAGTCTTTGGAGAATGTTCCCTGCATGGCAATTATATTTTCAACAGGCAATCCCAGTTCAAGACATTTTTCAACTGAATAAACCGATGGCAGAACTCTTACCACTATTCTTGGGGGATCAATTCTTTCTGTGAGATAATGTAGGGTCATAACTCCTGCAAGGTGTAAAATCCTACCTTTCGAGAGTTTTAAAGCTTTTAAAACAGCTTCATCAAATGAATGGACCTTTTGTATGAGATCATTTTCTGGAAGTTCTATAGGAGATCTTTCAAATCGTATATATGTTATTCCAGTAATTTTAGCTGATTTTATGGCATTTCTGGTGGCTTCAGCTGCAAAGGGATGGGTGGCGTCCACCAGGATATCTATTTTGTTGGTTTTAATCATTTCCACCATTTCTTCCCCAGTCAAAGCCCGGGATATAACATCATCTGCACCAGCGGATCTGGCAAGTTCAGCCCCATACCTGGTAGTTGTGGTGGCCACAATGTTAAAATATTCATAGAGGGCGAGTTTTTTTATGATCTCTACCCCTTCCCGTGTACCGGCCATTACCATCAAATTCATTTTAGAAATATTTCCATCAATCTTCATTCAAGAATCTCTCCCATCAAATCTCACTTAAAGAATCTCACTTAAAGAATCTCACTCAAAGAATCTCACTCAAAGAATATCTCCACCAATTTTTCAGTTAAAATTATAATGGAAGCCACTAAAAATATTAAAATCCAATCCACAGCCGATAATGCAGTTGTTCTGAATATTCCCTGGAGGAAAGGCAGGTAAACCACTGCTAACTGCAGAAGGAATGATGCCGCAACAGCTAGTAACAGGAATTTGTTGGAAAATCCACTTTTGGCTTTGCAGTTAAAGACGTTAAATATCTGGAACATAACGAAAACCGAAAAGGCTATGGTGGTAGCTTTAAGTACACTGACACCGCTTGCCAGTTCATAATAGTAGAGAACCAGGGTCCCCACTGCCATGACCACTCCAGCAAATATTATTCTCAACAGGTTTCTGCGAGGGAGTATATCCTCTTTTTCTGGTTTTCGGCTCATTATTCCCTTTTCTGGTGGTTCAACACCCAGCGACTGGGCTGGGGGTCCATCCATTATAATGTTTATCCATAATATCTGTATAGGATTGAATGGAACAGGGAAATTGAGAATAGATGCCGATACTATGGTCAGTATAGCCCCCACATTGGTGGAGAGCTGGAATTTTACAAATCTTCTTATGTTATCAAATATGGTTCTTCCCTCTTTGATGGCCTGAACTATGGTGGCGAAGTTATCATCCTGAAGCACCATATCAGATGATTCCTTGGCCACATCAGTCCCTGTACCCATAGAAACTCCTATAGCAGCCCTTTTAAGAGCTGGAGCGTCATTGACCCCATCACCAGTCATGGAAACAATGTTGCCCAATTTTTGAAGAGCTTTAACTATCCTGACTTTTTGTTCGGGAAATACCCGTGCATATACCCTTACTTCTTCCACTATATCTTCAAATTGCTTATCATCCAATTCATCCAGTTTAGAGCCGGTTAAAACTTTTCCATCTTCTAATATTCCGATTTCTTTTGCAATAGCTGCGGCGGTGTCTTTATGATCACCGGTTATCATCACCACATTTATGCCTGCCTTCTTACAGGTTGCCACGGCTTCAGCAGCCTCTTTGCGGGGCGGATCCATCATACCCAATAGGCCCACCATTATAAGATCCTGTTCTAAACCTTCTTTATCGGAAATTTCGCCCCCATTCTCTACTTTTTTATAGGCTAAGGCTAGAACACGGAGGGCTTTGGTGGTCATCTCATGGAGATCATTTAATATTTTATCCCTGTCTTCCGGGCTGATCTTTTGGATTTTTCCATCCTTTTCTATCCATCCGGAATGATTTAGTATAATTTCAGGAGCACCTTTGCTCAGGACATATTTTTCACCCTTTATTTCATTAACGGTAGTCATCCGTTTTCGGGTGCTGTCTAAAGGTATCTCCATTAAACGGGGATACACTTCTTCCAGTTTTTCCCGGGAGTAACCATTTTCATCGGCAAAGATCAGTAAAGCCCCGTCTGTGGGATCCCCTAAAACTTTTCCATTAGAGATATGGGCATTATTACAGAGGGCTGCAATCTCAAATCCCCTTTCTGGGGCTGTTACGCGAGATTCTGTAACGGTCATTTTGTTTTTGGTGAGTGTGCCAGTTTTATCTGTGCATATAATGGTACAGGAACCTAAGGTTTCAACAGCTAAAAGCTTCCTGACCACGGCGTTGGATTTGGCCATTCTCTGCATCCCCAAAGCCAAAGTTAAGGTTAAAATAGCAGGTAAACCTTCAGGCACAGCAGCCACAGCCAGTGAAACCGCGGTTAAAAAGGTCTCCACTAAAGGAACACCCTTGAATAGCTGAAGAAAGAACACTAATGTACATACCACTACGGCAATGAGTCCTAATGTCTTGCCTAAGGTGGATATTTTCTCCTGTAAAGGGGTTTTAGCATCTTCTTCCTGGATCATCTCTGCTATCCTGCCGATGGCAGTGTGCATTCCCACTTCCACTACCACCCCTTTTCCCCTTCCTGAGACCACATCTGTTTCCATGAAAGCAAGATTTTCTGTTAAATTGTCTGTTAACGTTTCTTCTGCCTCAGAAATTTCAATTTCTTGTGATAGTTCATTCACCTTTGATACGGGTAACGATTCCCCGGTAAGTGCAGATTCATCAATAGTAAGATCTAAACTTTTGATTATCCTCAGATCTGCAGGAATGTTATCTCCTTCTTCCAAAACTACCAGGTCTCCGGGGGTTAGCTCTCGGGCCGGTATTTTCTGTTTTTGACCATCCCTTATAACCAGTGCCTCGTTGGATATCATTTCCTTAAGTTTTTCCATAGCCTTTTCTGCCCTATATTCCTGTATGAAACCTACAATAGCATTAAGAATCACCACAATGAGTATTACTATTGAATCGATTAAGTCTCCTACAAAAAATGCTGCCACTGCTGCTACTATAAGTAAAATTATGAGAATATCCAGAAACTGGGTCAGGAAAAGTTTCAATGGACCGTCCTTCTTCTCCTCTATCAGTTCGTTATTACCATAACTTAAAATACGTTTCTGGGCTTCTTCACTACTTAACCCATTTAAATCGGCATTTAACTTCTTTAAAGTCTCATCTACAGTTAAGTTATTCCATTTCATGGTGACACATCTTGTAAAATTTCATGGTGACACATCTTGTAAAAAATTGCTTTTTTATAATTTACCAGTTCCATCCTTATTTCTGAGTTGATTGAATCTGTGGAGAGGGGTTTTATAATCAGATCCGATCCTATCATCTCTGCAACCTTCACCAGAGAGGGGTGCAGTTCTTCTGGAGGTCTTATCGAGTAGATTAATGATGCTCCCTTATATATTTTTAAGTCAGGATGGATAATATCATCTTTAATGATCCCTTCATGAGAAGGTTTAATATCAGTTGTAATAATATCCACTTTAAACTGTTCCCTTAGTTTAAGCGAAACCAGTTCGAAGCTACCCACACCAACTTCCACTATCTTATTTGCTTCTGAGTAGTTTTTAACAATGTACCGGGAAAAATCACTCCACATTTTACCACTCCACGGAGAGATTATGATAATTAGAGAATTTAGACGTCAAGACATTAAAAGAGTCCTGGAAATCGAAAAAGCTTCCTTTGAAGATCCTTACCCACCCAATATTTTGATTGACATATACAATTTAGGAGCAGGATTTTTGGTTGCTCAACAAGATAATATTATCGTGGGATATATTATATTTTGGATCAGATTTGAAGATGAAGGCCATATCATATCAATAGCAGTTGATGAAAAATATCGTAGAAAAGGAGTAGGATCCCGGCTGGTGGAAACTGCCATGAAAATCTTCAAAAAGTACAATATCAACAAAATCAAATTAGAAGTTAGAGTGAAAAATTCGGGAGCAAGAAAATTCTACAGGGATATGGGATTTAGTGAAAAAGAGGTTCTTAAAAATTACTATGAAGATTTTGAAGATGCAGTGCTGGTGGATAAACGTTTAAAATGAATAAAAGCTTTTGAAATTAGTTAACGGCAATTTTATTCCCACTAAGAACTATCGAATGGAATATTGGAAGATTCTTACAAACTATAAGACCTAAAAAAGAACTATAAGACCTAAAAAAATTTATAAATAATCTAAAAGTTTTTTTAAGAATTATAAGAATTATAAAATTTGAAGGATGTTAATGATCAAATAAACTTAGAATGTTAATGATCAAATAATTTAACTTAAATATTAATATTATTCAAATTAAAGGTGATTTAATGCTAAAAGAAGCGAAACTAGCCTTGGAAGATGGGACAATAGTCCGAGGGGAGGGATTTGGCTTCGAAACCATTAAAACCGGAGAGGTGGTTTTTACCACAGGAATGACCGGATATGTGGAATCACTTACAGATCCATCCTACAAAGGTCAGATACTAATGTCAACTTATCCCCTGCAGGGTAACTACGGAATATCAAGAGAATGGTTCCAGTCAGATAGTATAAAGGCAGAAGGATTCATAGTAAGAGAACAAAACCCCCACCCCTCCCACAGCAAATCAGAAGAGGGTTTGGAAGAATTTTTAGAAGAATACAAAATACCCGGAATCAGTGGGATTGATACCAGATCTTTAACCCTTAAAATCAGGAGACACGGGACAATGAAGGGTGCACTGGCCACAGAAGAAATTGAAGATGATGAACTGCTCCAGTTAGCCAGGAAACAGGTTAACATAGAAGATATAGACCTGGTGGATCAGGTCTGTGTCGCCGAACCCCAAATTTTTGGGGAGGAATATGAACACCAGGCCGTAATCCTTGATTGTGGAATAAAGAGGAACAGCATCAAAGCCCTCTTAAAAAGAGATATAGGTGTGGTGGTTCTGCCCTATAAAACTGATTTAAAGAAAATATTAGATTACGATGCAGATGCCCTGCTGGTATCCAGCGGTCCGG
>JADGNH010000155.1 GCA_017883605.1 Methanobacteriaceae archaeon | reverse complement strand
CAGTTTTTTGTTGTTTTTTAGAAAATATAAAATAGATTCCAAATTTAAAATCAAATCTCAAAATTTAATTAATTCCATTAGGAGATCCCATCAAATTTTCATTCAAAAAAAAATCAATTTTCCTTTATTTAAGATCTCTTTGGCCCCGGCCATCATCAGGGGGAATATTATAGTGGCATCTCCAATAACGGTCACCAGGTTAGAGTCAGATTTGGCCTTGGCCCATGATTTGGCCTCCTCCAGGGGGGCACCGCCCAGACTTCCCGCCTCGCTGCGGTCCAGGGTAACCTGTATGGCTGCATCGACACCGCCTTTAAGTATGTTTGATGCTAAAGCGTAGTGTTTGGGCAGGCCACCGCCTAAAATTACGGTGGCAACCTTTTTTGAACTGTAAACAATGTCAGATAACTCGTGCATATCGCCCGCGGCGTCCAGGCACAAACTGTTTTCCTGGGTGAACATCCAGAGCTGCAGTCCCAGCATGCTGTCCACCAGACCAGGAGCGTAGATAGGCACCCCTTTCTGGGCTGCTGTTTTCATTATGGATCCTTCATCAGAAATTCTGTCTCCAATTGAGGATAAAAATTCTCTGATGGTTAAGTTACTTTTTTCTTGTGCTATTTCTGAGAGAATATTGGTTGTTTCCCTTTCAAATCTTTCAAAATCTTCAGATGTGGTGTAGATATCTGCAATCCTTCCCATTCCCATTTCACAGAGCTTTTCATCATCTTTATCCCCTAATTCCCGGTAGTGTCGGCCTCCAAAAGCCTCCAAAAGGTCGTGGGTGACGTTGGCCCCGCTGGTTATCAGTACATCAACCATTTCATCGGCAACCATGTCTCGAATTATTTTTCTAAGTCCCCCCGGCACCATAGGCCCGGCAAAGCTTAAAAAAACCGTGGTATCATCGTCTTCGATAACTTCTGCCAGCAGCTGTGTTGCTCTGTATATTCTTCCTGCCCCGAGAACTCCGGATTTTCCCATTTCCTCCAGGAGATCCAGAACGCTCATGTGGTCTTTGATGGTCATCTGTTCTATCTTCAGTCTAGCACATCCCTCATTTTAAGAAATTGAAAATTAATATGGATGAAATTGGTTTAAATAAATAAAAAAAGCCTTTAGTGACATTTCAGACTATTTAAGTCCGGCGATCTTATCCAGGAGGTCTGTTCTGGTGACAATTCCCTGGGGTGTTCCATCTTCGTCCACCACTATCAAACGGCCTACATGGTTTTTGTTCATGATCTCTATGGCATCGGCAATCATCATATCATTTTCAACGGTTATTATCTTTTTAGACATGATTTCAGCCACTTTAAGCTTTAGATTATCCTCAGCTATGGCTTTGGTTATGTCGCTGAGGGTTAAAATTCCTATAACAGTATTATCTACAACTACCGGAGCCCCTTCTATTTCATTATCGGTTAAGACCTGGGAAGCTTCCCTGATGCCAATATCCTTATCCAGCTTAATGATCTGGTGGGTGGCCACCTCTGTAACCTTCTTTTTAGGTATGCTGCGGATGGCCGTGGTGTCCAGAAGCAGGATGTTGTCCATATCATCCCTTCCCACCACTACACCGTCCACCACCAGCTTGTTGACCGGTGTGGGGCCTACCCTTATAGTATCACCCAGATCAAGGCGTTTTATATTTCCAATGGCCTTTATAGTCGCTTCACATTCCCCGGGATGGGGGATGCTGGTGAATTCGATCTTGGCCACCGTCAGATCCTTCATCTGTTTTCCATCCTTATAGATGGGAACCAGGGTAGTTCCCTTACTGGTATCACTGATGTTTAAGGTGTGATATGCCTCGATTGTGGGTTTATAACCTCCACGAGGGCCTGGGACTCCCTTAACCAGACCTAAACTCCTTAATGATTGCATCTGATTTCTGATGGTGCCAGGATTTCTGTTCATAATCCCAGCAATTTCCTCGCCCTTAATGGACTTTCCGTCTGATTTCCGGTATAAATTAATCAGACTCTGCAGTATTTCCTTTTGAACTGACGTTAGCATGGTAACCACTTTGAAATTTACATTTGTTATTATTTATAATTATAATTATTTATCATTTGTGGTTATATATAAAATATTTGTGTTAAGCCTTGTTTCTATGTTCTCCCAGTTCTGTTCTCATGGTCTGGAACGATTCACGCGAATATTCCATTTAATTCTTGTATATGTGGCAGTTATTTGTTAAAGAATTATTAATACTATAATATATATAATAGGATTACAATTTTTCCCAATTTTGAAGCCCTCTCTTTAATCTGATAACTCTGTAGTTGATTAAATATGTTTACCTTTAGTAACCTTATGAACAAACTACAGGCAAAAAACGACTATCTATGAAAAAAACAGTATTTGTATTAATCATTTTATTATCAATTTCCTGTAATGAAAATCCGAAGAGGGAATTTTCATTAATCGGTAACACAAACGGACTTGAGAACGGAACAATTCTATATTTAACTTCTTCCTTAACAAATGAACTTATCGACTCGGCATTAGTTGAAAACAACCATTTTAAATTTCTGACCAAATTATCTCATGTACCATTGCTAACAATCTTAAGTACAAAAGATAACTCCCGTTACAGATATTTATGGTTGGAAAATAATCCCATGACTTTTGAGGGAAATAAAATGGATTTCAGGCATGCAATAGTAAAGGGTTCGGAATCAGAGAATTTAAGTCAAACTTTAAGTAAACAGGTTGACACACTTCATGGAAACGAAAGACAAAAACTGGAATTGGAATTTGTAAAAAACAATCCAGGCAGCATTGTTAGTGCAAAAATCCTTTCTGTTTATTCGACATCCTGGGGTAAAGCCAAAGCAACGGAACTTCTTGACAAATTCTCAATGGAAAATAAAAATTCTGTATATGGTAAAAAAATTGCGAATTACATCAGACTAAACAAAGACCCGAAAATTGGAGAGCAGTTTGCAGATTTTGAAATGTCAGACCCTAATGGTAAATCAAAAAAACTTTCTGACCTTAAAGGTAAAACCATATTATTAGAGTTTTGGTCTTCTTCGTGTGGTCCCTGCAGACAGGAAAACCCAAACCTTGTCAAAACGTACAGGAAGTTTAAACCGATAGGCTTTGAAGTCTTTTCAGTTTCATTAGACCAGGAAAAAAACAGTTGGGTTCAGGCAATCGAAAAAGACAGTTTGATATGGGAACACGTAAGTGACCTGAAAGGAAACGATAATGAAGCTTCACTCATATATGGAATTAATGGAATTCCCGACAATTTTCTGATTGACCGGAATGGAATAATAATCGGACGAAATTTAAGAGGTGAAGAACTGAATGAAAAACTTGCGGAGATAACGCCGGTCGCAGAGAGAAGACATATTCCATAAGAGACTTAAGGTCATAAGGTTTCACAATTCCTTATATTAGATATAATATATGTAGTAACGATAAACTTCTCAGAAACCCACTTTTATATTGTTTAGGTCTGAGAATTGACCCTTCAGGCGGTACATTATATTAGCCATTTAAAGGGGGGAAATACAATGAGTTTCTTAATATGTGCCGCCTTTTTTTATTATTGCTGATGACAGGAATATTGACCATTTGTCAACTTCGGCACGGATGCAGATTTAATGCGTTGCTATTCAGGCATCTGGGGTAGAAGACATAGAAGTGTGCTAAATTTATTAAGATAA
>JADGNH010000053.1 GCA_017883605.1 Methanobacteriaceae archaeon | reverse complement strand
TCATCTATTTCTTTATCATTCTATCAAATTCAAACATCATTTTTACCTATAACATTCATTTCCATCAAATCAACATCAGTAGACAGGACCCAACATCGATTTTCCATCTATGTAGTATCATTTCTATTTTTTAGTATCCAGGCGCCTCCATCGTCAAAGATCTTGTTTTCAACGCCGTTGAAGTTGGGATCATCAATATATGTCGGTGCACCATTATCTCCGTAAACAAAGAAAGATTGTTGGTTTATGTTATAGGTGCCAATAAATATGTAGGAATTTTTAAAAATGTTTTTATAGGTAACATCCGTTTTATACATTTCGCGTATATAATTGGTTTGCTTTAGATAGTAATATTGAGGATTGTCGTATATTATTCCCATGATCATGATGGCCTTGTTTATGTCTGCATAAATTTTTAGTTGGGGGGCACGCTCATTTTCCAGCCAAGTTACAGCGGCAAGTTCCTGATCGTTCATACGGGGATAATCAACCGTATTGTCCAGGGCAAATCTGCCCAGTTTTTGTTGGTCAAAGGCCTGATAAATGAAGGCGGTGTTGAACATGGAGAAGACCAGCAAAAAAATAGCTATCAAATATAAAGATCTTTTCTTGTCAAAGCGGAGTAATCTGAGTTTAGGTAATTTTCCCACATATTTATTAAAAACTTCAAGGGATATCATAAAACCGGTTACAAAGAATATGGATAAAAAGAAGGAAGTGATATGGAACAGTCTATCTGCACTTAACGCTGAAGCAAAATAGGGCAATACCACACCGAAAAATAAGATTATAATACTGGCCATGGAAAATAATCTGAATTCAGGGTTGATTTTGATTCTCGTACTGAAATCTACGGTTATGACCATTAAATATCCGCTGATAGACTTGAAAATTGCCATATCCCTGGTAAGTGATAACCTCTTAAGGGACTTGGGAGGATTTAAAGCAGTTTTTACTCTAAATTCGGGGTTGGCTTTACTGTTATAGAACTCTCCTATTCCCAATTTAATTTTGTTAACGTCAAATGACTTCCACAGTCCTAATATTCCAATTGCAATAAAGAGGATGCTGATAATGAATAGGTATCTCTCCAGGGACAAGAAAATTGCCATGGTTTTGGTAATTAACAGGACCCCCTGGGACGTGGAAGGATTTAAAACATCAGTTATTGAATTGAGGATGGTCTGCAGTATGATAACTACGCTGGTTAAAGATGATGAACTAGAGATATACAGGAACCATGCTAAGGTGGCTACCGTCAAAAATAGGGGATAAACGTTATTAAGCACCATATAGTCTTTGGTTTTAAGTTCCTGAAACTTAACAGGACTGAATCTGTTAAATATTTTTAAAATGAGAGCTAAAATGAATAGGAGTATTATAATATAAGCCAATCCATAGTGTGAAACTATCAAAGAAGAACCAAATATTATCAAGAGGACAGTTTTGGAATAGCCTTTAATTCTTTCGGTGACCATGAGCATGATTAGAAGGACAAGGAAAATTTCAGCAATTTCCTGTCGGTTGGTTGCAACCAGGGTGGTGAAAAAAGCATTAATTGAGATGAAAAAAAAGCAGGCTAAAAAAGCTATTTTATCTTCGCTGATATCCTTGTATACCCGGAATAAAGCCAGGGGAACTAAAGAAAATAGTACAGGATAAACTATTTTGAACCCCCATTCCAGGTTCATGGAAGATATAACCGAATAAATAGGGGCCAACATTACAATGCTCAGCATAGAATTCACGTTACTGGCATAGCTGGGATTCCAGATATGGTTTTGTAACACTATTTTGGCAAAGAAATATTCGGTGCTGCTGTCAGCACCCCATATCCAGTTAGAAATCAAGGTGGTGTGAAATAAAAGCCCCAGGGCAATAGCCCAGATAGCAAAGGGATGAAATTTACTGGGTATCCATTTTAATACAATAAGCGGCGATATCATTATGATGATTAAAAGAAACATCTGCAGAAGATTGTTATCATAATAATTCATTAAATAAGTTCCAATTATAGCCAGTAGGGGAATTAAGCAAAGAAAAATAAACTTTGGTGAAAATAAATCCATATTATGGACGGTACTAATTAAATCAGGCTTACGGAAATCTTTATCTCTCAAATAACTTATGGTGGTTAATATTACAACATAAATAGTCATGGCGGAGACCAGGGTAACGATGGAAAAGGGATTTATATTGAACGCAGGGCAAACCGAATTTACAACCAGTCCCACCAGAAAGACCGATGCAATACTTAGTCCTACACTGTACAATAAGGTTTCAATACCATCAGTTTTATGTATTCTCAAAATCCTTAAAATTATAACTCCGGGAATAATAAAGAGATAGATGAAGGTGGTTAACTCCCTTAATATGGGAATGTGTATATTTATGTAATCCAATGCAATTAAACCTAATAAAATGATTTGAATTATTAGTATGGCCTGAACAAATTTACCGAAATCCCAGTTGTTCATTTTAAACAAACTATTTATTTCCATGGTTTATCCTCTCTCCACCAGTAAACTTCGGTAAATCTTCTCATAATCCTCTGAAATTTCATCCCAGGTACGTATTTTATCGCTGAAGGGACCTATTTTAATGCTACTCTGGACCAGGTCTAAAACCAGATCAGTAACTTTTCTGGGATCCGGAGGATAATCCACCCCAAAACAACCCGGTTCCTCTGTGAATTCCATTAATGCTGTTGTATTAGAAACTATACAGGGAGTGCCCATAGCCAGAGCCTCTGCTACCACCATACCATAACTCTCTTCCCTGGAAAGCAGGAAAAAGATATCATGCTCTGCGTATTTTTGGTGGAGCTCTTCATCAGAGAGGGGTTCGTACCACTGGATCATATCTTCTATTTCTAAATCTCTGGCCCGGGACTTTAGAAATGGTTCATAATCGCCCTCACCAATAATGGTGAGTCTGAAAGACTGGTCTGAATTAGACTGGCTTAATTCCTTCAAGAGACTGAGAACCTCCAGTAGATATTGTATGCCCTTTTTTTCCTGTAGAACTCCCACTGAAAGTAGGAGTATTTCCTTTTTTTCTGAGTAGACAAGCTCCTTTTCCAGATCCCGTATAAAATCCACACCGGGAGGGATTACCACGAATTTTTCTGGTTCGATATCAAAATCTTCCAACAGTATTTTTTCGGTAAAATCGCTGTTGTTCACTATTTTCACAGGCCAATTAAATATTTTTTTGGTAATTTTTTTGTAGAAGTTGAAGAGATATTTACCGCCTAAAGTGTTATGACCTAAACGTTCGTAATGGGGGCTGAACAGGAAAGTATAACCTCTCCTCCTTAAAAGATACATTACCTCAGGGGATAGGAGGGAGCGGTAGTGGTGGACGTGTATTATGTCCGGGTCAATGTCTTCAATATTTTTTGCCAGGAAACGGTAAAATTCAATGCTGAAACTGTATAAGTATTTACTCAGAGGTGATTTGATTCTAATTACGCGGACCCCCTTTATAACTTCTTCATCAGCTAAACTTCCCGGATTAATGGATAGAACTATACATTCATGACCTTTTTTCACCAGTTCTTCCGATGACCTTTTTATGAGTTTGTTTATGCCCCCAATAGCAGTCATCTCCGTGTGGTTGATTATAAGAATCCTCATGAATTGGTTCTCCTGAAATATCTTTGTTTTAAGACGATTTTGTTTTAAATAGTCTTTTGTTAATATGATTTATTTTCTGGAACAGTCTTAAGATGAATTATTTTCTGGAATAGTCTTCTGTTAAAGATGAATTTATTTCTGAAATATCTTTAAGATGATCTTTTCTACTTAATAGTTTTTTTAAGATGATTTATTTATGAAATAGTCTTGTAAGATGATTTTTTCTATAATAGTCTTTGCTAAGGTGATTATTTCTTAAATAGTTTGTCCTAAAAGTTTCTCATCCAACAGACCTAAAAGTTTCTCATCGAATAGATTTTCCAATAATGATTTTCCATTAGTTTCTCTTGTTAATCATTCTCCTAAAATAGTTTACAATTGAAATATTTCCTAAAACAGCTTTACATTAATTTTTCTGAATTTACTTATTTCTATGAATTTTACTTAAATTTCTGAATTTACTTATTTCTATGAATTTTACTTAAATTTCTGAATTTACTTAATTTTCTGAATTTACTCCTCTTATTAATCTTTTAAAAACTCTTTTGGTGTAATCAAGACCCATATGTATGTCTTCAGGATTTTTTATTACTTCTTTTATGTTGGACATCCACCAGCCGGGGTTTTTATAGACATCGGCGTAGATCTTTCTTCTGAAATCATTTATTTCATCAACGCTTAATTCACATAGGCTGATGGGTGAATTATATAATAGTAAGTTATCGAATTGCAGTTCTTCCATCAGTCCCTGCTCCACCGCTAAATCATATACTTTACTCCGGGAGTAGGGCACTAAACTATTTACTTGGAAACCGGTTGGTTTTGTTTTCAATATAAATCTTTTTGTTTGATCCATGGTTTCCAATGTTTCCCCTGGTAATCCCACTATAAATGATGCGTACTGCTTTATTCCTTCCTTTTTTAAGTTTTTTATGGTTTCTGCGGCTTGTTCTACGGTGGTCTTCTTATTTGCCAGGTCCAGAACCTTCTGCGAACCAGATTCAATGCCTACAGAAACTCCTTTACATCCGGCTTCAGCCATTTTAGATGCTTCATCTTCCTTAATATCTGCCCTGACATTTGCAAACCATTTAAAATGTTGGTTCAAATCTCTGTCTATAATTTCATCACACATTCGGAATAATCTTTTCCGGTTGATGTTGAAGGTTGAATCAAAAAAGGATAGATATTTCAGATTTCTCTCATTAACCAGATATTCAATCTCATCCACCACCTTTTTTTCTGGTCTGAACTTGGGTTTTATTTCGGTTATGGCACAGAAGCTGCAGTTCATTCCACATCCTTTCATGGAGATGATGAATGTCCAGGGGCTGGTGGAAGGCACCTGGGTCCAGTATAGATTAAAATCAGGAATCAGATCCCAGGCAGGCTTTGGCAGAAGATCGAACTCATAAGCCTCTTTACTGGGCGGGTTGTTTATAACTTCACCGTTCTCTTTATAAGATACTCCCGGAATATTTTCCGGATCAAAGTTCTCGGCTAGTTCCATGATGGGCCTCTCATAATAGAAGTCAGTGATGTAGTAATCTAAATTATCGGACTTGGAGATAACCTCTTCCGGTATATAACTTAAAGTCCAGCAGATCATGGCAGTTTTAAGGTTACCATCCAAACTTTTGGCTACATCTGCCACCTTAATGTCTTCAAAAAAAGTTTCTGGTGTAGCTCGGAACACCACGAAATCGGGTTTATTTTTGATAAGAATCTTTTTAACATCTTCTAAACTTAAATCATATCCATTGGCATCAATTAAATTAACATCATGTCCCCGGTCTAATAACAGGGTGGCTAAATAAACCAGCCCCGTAGGGGGTAATATGTTGGGAATAGTGTTTTCACACCTATCTTCCCTTCCCACAGGCATTTTTTTAAACCTGGAAGGATTGATCAATGCTATCCTCATTTTTTCAAAACCTCTTCATAGTAACTGACCGTATCTTTTATTTTACTTTTCATATTAAATTCTTTTTCTACAGTTTCTTTAGCATTTTTAGCTAGTTCTTTTTTTAATTCATTATTTTCAATCAATTTTATAACAGAATCTGCTATAGAAGTTGAATCTTTAAAAGGTATCAGTATCCCATTTTCTCCATTGGTTATCATTTCCGGTATTCCGCCCACATCAGTTGAGATCACCCCTGACTCGGATATCATGGCTTCCAGGAGATTTATGGGGAAATTTTCATAGAGTGAAGGTAAAATAAAGATATCTGAGATGTGGTGGAGAGCGGGAGTATTTTCATAGGGTACGTAACCTAAAAATGTATAATTTTCAGGGGCAACCTTTACCACAGGTTCAGGTCCCGGCCCAGCAAAAACAAAATGGGCATCACATTTTGAAAGAATTTCAGGCATAGATTCTGCCAGATAATTTATTCCCTTGCTCTGTATCATTCTGGAGAGAAATAAGATTATGGGCGAATCTACATCATTTAATTCCGGGAATTTAGATTCTGGGAATGTAGATTCAGATAGTGTAGATTCAGGTAATCTAGATTTTTCTGGAAATTCAAACCGGGAAGTGTCTATACCGTTATGTATGACCTTTATCCTGTTTGCTTCAATCCCCTTTTCCTTGATTACCTGCCTTTTTGACCAGTTTGAAACGGTTATGTAATGTCTATGACTATTATAATACCTGTTTTCCATTATTTTTATTAAAAATCCCAGTATTACCAGCATTTTCTCTGAAAAATCTAACTGGGATAGATTATATCCAAAGGATTTTAAGGCGTTAATCTGACCTTCAATGGTGGAATGGATGGTAGTTATTATGGGAACTTCTATTTTTTTGGCGGAGATAAAAAGATCGGGTAGAGAGCTCTGGGAGTGAATAACATCAATTTTATGCTCCTGTACCAAAGGACCAACATGTTTGCGACAGTTAAGCTGAAAACTTAGATTGTAGTTAAAGGTATCCCGTGCCTCGCCCAGATAATGTATATGAACATTTTCAGGAAGTTCATTCCGGAATAAATTATTTTTAAGATCCTCTTTCCCGAAGCTAACCCTTTTTGGAGTTACTATGTGTAAAGAATGTTCTTTTGGAAAGTTTCCGGCAATATTATTTATATACGCTCCGGTACCTCCCCAAACTGGGTAAAAATCAGAGGCCAACATCAAGATATTCATTTTATCTCCTTTGTTATTATGGGATTTGATCCTGGTATACTAATGTATTTTTTCGGTGTTATAAAAAATTACCCTTACGTTTAGGAGGATTATCCCTTATTGTTGGAGGAATATCACTTATTGCTAAGGATTATCCATTAAACGTTGCTTTTTGTTTATCTCCGTGAGATGTTTTTGTTTTCAGTGGTGGTTTAGCACCTTTAAATGTTGTTGTTTTAAAGATGGATTAAATTTCCCCTATTCCTCGGGTAAAATAAGATCTTTAGATTTCTCAGATAAATTTTCCTTAAATTCCTTTGATAATCGATAAACACTCTCCCATTTATGTCCTAATTCATCTGAAAGCCTGTTAATGCTCTTTTTATCCAGATTAATCAGAATATATAACATTTCACCCATAGGAAGCTTCTTATTCTCAAATATACTTCCAGTAAGATCGCTGAAATTTAATTCACACTTTTTACAGGAGTAGCGCCGGGTTTTACCCTGAAAACCCCGGTTATACACATTAAATGATCTGCAACCAGGACAATAAACACCTTCAGACCACCTTATCTGCCTGAAAATCTCCATAGCCCTCTCCTCATCAGGAATAAGAAATTCCGACATCGAATCACTCCCATCCATATCTGACAACCCATCCATATCTGACAATATACAGCTCACAATATTTAAATCTTTGTACTACTTAATGGAGAGGAGGGTACTGGAGATGAAGGTTCACTTAAGGGTACTGGAGATGAAGGCTCACTTAAGGATAATGGGAGAGGACGTTCACTTAAATGTTAACGCCTTTAATAAATGTTAACGCAAACTAATAAAATATTTTTTTTATTAAGTTAAATGGTCGGATCAAATAATAAAATAGATGTAAAGAGGCGGGTAATTTAAAAACTTTAAATTCCTCGCGAGTGGGGGCAGTTAAAATAAGAATAATATCTTTAATTCCGGACATCTTGCCCTCTCTAGTCTTATACCGAAATATAAACCTTTTAATATTTCTAAAACTACTATCAACCCCTCCAAAAATGTCCTTTTTAATAAATAAAACTAAATTTTTTAAGTCTTTATCAGATTTCATTTGGAGAAAATAATCTGGAAGCTCTGATCCCAATAAATCGTGGGCTAAAAAAAGATTTATGGATAAAATACGCTCTATTTCCAATTTTTTAGCTTTATCAATTACCTTATCCCAGTCCATGGATTTATATTTTCCTATGAACTCTGAAATATCACAAATCCGTCCCAGGTGATCCCAAAAATGTATCGCACAGTGCATGCAAAGTATCAAAAGCAGATCTTCCGGTTTAATATTCAAAATTTTAAACCCATGGAAAGATACTTCTTCCAGATTTTGAGGACCCCCCAGAATTTTTCCATCGTCTGGAAATGAATAAGATAATGCCGACGATTTCCAGTGAATTTCCAGATTAATATTATTATCTTTAGTAGAAAAAAGAAATTCACGTTCTGATTTAAGATAAAATTTTTCCATAGATGGATTAAAACTAAATTGAGGATGGTAACCTTCTGAAATCAGTACTTCTTTGGTTTTTAAAACATCCCCTGGAAAAACGAAGATGTCAATATCATCAAATTGTCTAAATGCCAGATTACCATAGACTAAATAGGTTAAAAGAGGACCTTTATAGGTAATTCCTGTTATGTCATGTTTTTTTAGTATATCTAAAGTTTTCAACATCTCAGCACTTAATAACAGGTTTTTATAGGCATTTCTTTTAAAATAATGTCTCAATTGCTTTAATATTTCAGTGGGAACTTTTCCAGGAACAGTAGCATTAAGATTGAAATATAAAAGTGGTGTAATTTTATGTTCCGAAGCCTTCTCCATTACATAATCCCAATCAATTTCTTCCTGAAGGATTGATCTGATTTCAGATTCAACTTCATCATCCATCCTGGTCCGGGCACATAAGAGGATTAATTTATCTTCTTCAGATAACTTTAAATCCTGATCTCCATTATAATTCATTTAAACCTTCCCGTTATGCTTCATTTGATGGTTCTGATATCTGAATAAGAAAATTCTTTTTATTTAATAACGTTTTTATTTAATAACGTGATAAATATTGATAAAACATTGCTTGGACAATATTATGATTATAATCTTATCCTATTTGGATATTTTCCATCCCTAATCTGGTTTTCCATCCTAATTTGGAACAAATTTTTTTAGCTTATGGATATGTAAAAATTATTAATCTAATTGTGGGATGATTAATCTAATTGTGATATCTAAAAATATAATTATCAAATTATTGTGATATGTAAAATTATTTAATCTAATAGCTCTTATAGTCATACAAGAAATAGAAAAATTATATTAGATAAGAAAATTAATTTAGAAAAAAACTGGTGATACAATCCAATGATGAAGAAATCTTTAATTCTTTTAGTATTATTGATAGTCACGGTGTCAATTTCCGGTTGCACTACCAAACAAGCCACTAACGGCACTTTTGGAGAAAGAAATATTTCTTTAAATTCTATAACGGTTTTAGGCAACGCTACGGCTGAACATCGTGAAAATTATGATAATAATGGGACAACCTACTACATCTTACAGGGTTATGTACAGAATAACAACCCATATGAAGCCTTTAATGTTAAACTTCAGGCCACGGTTTACGATGCAAATAATGAAACCATCAACCAAACGAAAGATGTTTACATTGACCCCAAAAATATACCATCTAAAGGCCTCTCTTCTTTTAATGTAGTGTTTAAGGACCCAAACAGTGATATTGTAAGGTATGAAATAAAAGTGATTAGTGCAGACGCATATGCTTAGTTCAGTGGGTTTGATTGGTTAATTTAAGCGAAGCCAAATTTGATTATTATAGGTACATAATGGATTAATCAGCAAATGATTGATTACTTCAGCAAATGATTGATTACTTCAGCAAATATTTACTTTTAGTAATGTGATTATTTAAAACAGCTGACTATTAAAATAAACCCAATCTAATTAAGTTTGTACATCGTATAATGCTCTGAGATGTCCCTTCTCCTTTTTGATAAGATCATCCCATGTTCCAGATTCAACTATGCATCCCTTTTCTATAAGATATATAAAGTCTGCATTACGAATGGTGGAAAGCCGGTGTGCAATAACCAGAATAGTCATCTCTCCGTGGAGTTTTTCTATTGAAGCCTGTATACGCGATTCATTCTCAGAATCCAGGTTACTGGTAGCCTCGTCCAGTATAAGTAGCGATGGTTTACGGAGTAAAGCTCGGGCTAAAGCTAAACGCTGCCTTTCTCCGCCGGATAAAAGCACTCCCCGATCACCTACCACGGTATCCAGGCCTTCTGGTAGTTTTGAAACAAATTCATATGCAGAAGCTGATTTTAATGCTTCCATGATCTCCTGGTCATCTGAATCAGAACTTGCCAGTTGGAGATTAGATCTTATGGTATCATTAAAGAGGAAGGTATCCTGTGCAACATATCCTATTTGATTTCGCCAGTTTGAAATATACTGAGGGGATAGGGGCTTATTATCCACTAAAACAGCGCCTTTTTCAGGATTTATTAGACCCATTAACATATCGGCGATGGTGCTCTTTCCTGCTCCTGAGGGACCAACAATGGCCGTGGTTTCACCTGCCTCTATTGTAATATCAATATCTCTAAGAGTAAAACGGTGATCTTTATCCCTTTCATGGGAAAAGGAAACTTTTTGGAAGTGAATTTCTTTTTTTAGATCAATCTCCTTTATTTCGGCGGTTTTTGGTTCGGCAGCCATTTCAGAGCGTCTTTCCAGATCCAGGACCGTTGAAAACGCCGGCAGCATATTTATAAAGTGTTGATAATTGCTCTGAATACTGGAAAAATTGGGGATCATTCTAACGAACAGGTAGAGCAATACGAGCAGTCCCGCCGTGTTTATGGCTATAAAATTTATGGAAACAACCACTGCAACGCTGAGGATCAATACCGCCCCCACATCAAACCAAAATTTTACATCTGCATAGTTCTGGATAGTGTCCCGGTATTTGTCGGCTACACTATCTGTCAATTTAGAAAAAAGTTCAACAGTACGGTTCTGCAAGTTATAACTCTTGATGGTTTTCATACCATCTAATTGTTGAATAGTGGATGAATATAGGTTTTTACTGGTTTCTGACAGTTTTTCACCACTTTCACGTGCTAGTTCTGTTTTGTTTCTGAGTAAAAGTAGGAGTACCGCACCTACAATGAAAATTAGCAGGGTGATAATTCCCGATATTTCAAAGGCAAATAAGAGGTACACCACCAGAACCATGCTGGTAGCTATCAAAGAAAGGAAAGAATAAGTTCCAGTACCGACCCTTTCAATCTCATAGGTTAGGGCATGAGCAAAATCAGAAGATTGGACTTGAGAGAAGAAAAGCCAGTTTGAATTGGTGACGGCCTGGTACAGACGTTTTCTCCAGTATGCAGAGAATTCATATTGTATCTGGAAGCTTTTAATAGTTTGCAACCGGTAAAAAAAAGAGTTTGAAGCTATAATGGCTATATAAATGGCAATTACCATTATTAACGTTGGTTGTATGTTCACAGCCGTGAATATGGAAGCTATGAAATCAGAGATCTGACCTAAGGTACCCTGCTGTACATCCAGACCGACCAGCTGTAACAGGGGCACCAGTAAGAGCAACCCAATCCCCTCTGTGAAGGTGATAAAAACCATCAAAGAAATAGCAAAAACAATTTTTTTGGGCATCAGCCGAGTAAGAGCTCTTATATAAGTCCAAATGATGCTTTTTTTAAATGGAAAGATAAATCTATTTACCATTAAAGGACTCCAAATTAATTTATAGGAACATATATAGTTTTCTGGTTTTTCAATTTATATAGTTTCATACCCTCCATATTATGAAACTCACTGAGATGTTCATAAAGATCCACTGGGATGTTCATAAAGTATATGGAAGCATTGAAGTATTAAAAAGTCTTTTCATCTCAAATTATTCTATGATTACCTCTTTTATCATTTGAATAATGTTATTACATGATAAATATTTTAAATAAATAGTTTTAATTAATATTTTGAATTAAATCCGATTGGAGTAGCCAAAAAAGATTTACACAAGATTATACACATCAAAAATCCTAATATATCACTAAAAATATCCAAATATTTATCATCA
>JADGNH010000052.1 GCA_017883605.1 Methanobacteriaceae archaeon | reverse complement strand
GTTCACTGATAAACAGTTCACAGAGATCCTGGAATCACAAAACATCGACGAGGTAAAAAATTACCTCAGAGGAGTTCCGGAATATGCCCAGTACATCGACATATATCCTCTGGAAAAGGCCTTAGACACCCAGCTTGCAGAAACCTACGATCTTATAGCCAGAATATCACCGAATAACAGCAAAGAAGCTTTCAAATTTTTACTCAAAAAATGGGACATTAAGAACATTAAAAGCATAATAATAGCTAAAGAAGCTGATTTAAGCAGAGAAGAAACTTTAGACTTGATTGTTCCCTTTGGGGAGTTAAGTGACAAGCTTGATGTGCTAGTTGATGCTGAAAACGTTAGAGAAGTATTAAATGGCCTGGAAGGAACTGAATATCCCCAAATTTTGGAGGACGCCATTCCAGCATATGAAGAAACAGGGATGCTATTACCTATCGAGGCTTCACTTGATAAATATTTACTGGAGAACCTTTTAAGAACCGTGGCCACTCCTGAAGATGATAACACCTCCTTCCTCCATAAATATGTGGGGAACATGGTGGATGTGACCAATATTAAAATAATTTTAAGAGCCAAGGCTGATGGACTGAAATTTGAGAATATCGAACCTTACATGATTTCAGATGGTTATCAAATTAGAGAATGGAAATTAAAAGATCTGATGGAAGCTGAAGATGTTCCAGGAGTTATAAATGGTTTGGAAGGCACAGACTATGCTCCACTGCTTTCAGAAGCAATGTCAGAGTATTCAGAGAATGGTTCAATAGCAGCATTTGAGACTGCTTTAGACAGTCATATAAACCAAACAGCGAAAAACATAGCACTAAAAAATCAGTTTGGAATAGGACCAATGATAGGCTTTTTAAGTAGAAAAGAAAGGGAAATAAAGAATTTAAAAATTATAGCCCGAGGTAAAAGAGAAGAAGGATTTTCCCCCTCTATGATTAAGGAGATGTTGGTATGAAATCCAAGATAGCAGTGCTGGCAGATCAAGATACAGTCACCGGTTTCATGTTAGGGGGCATAAAGGAAGGATACCCAGTTAAAAACATGGAAGAAGCAGGGAAAACCCTGGAAGAACTCATAGAAAAAGATTTCTCCATTATAATAACCACAGAAAAAATAGGAGATGAATTTAGGACAACTATTAATAAATTAACCAGTGAACGCGCATTACCTATGATAATTGAAATACCAGATAAAACAGGCTCAATTGAAAGGGAATCTGACCCATTGAGAGAGCTGATAAAACGAGTAATTGGGGTTGAGATGGTAAAATGATTGCAGAAGGAAAGATAATAAAGATAGCTGGTCCCGTTATCACCGCCGATGGTATGAGGGGAACTCAGATGCATGAGATGGTCAAAGTCGGTGAAGATAAGCTCATAGGCGAAATAATAGAGCTTGAAGGCGACACCGCTACCATCCAGGTTTACGAGGAAACTGCTGGAATGAAACCAGGAGAAGTGGTAGAGAGTACAGGAGGGCCACTTTCTGTTGAACTGGGACCAGGAATTATAGGTTCCATATTTGACGGAATACAAAGGCCGCTGGAAACCATTAAAATCCTAACTGGAGACTACATCAAAAGGGGTGTAGACGTTCCATCATTACCTAAAGATAAAAAATGGAAATTCATACCCACAGCAAAAGCTGGTACAGAAGTAAAAGGTGGAGATGTAATAGGTGAAGTCCAAGAAACCTCTGCAGTGGTGCAAAAAATTATGATTCCTCCCAAGGTGTCCGGTACCTTAAAAAGTATCGTATCAGAAGGTGAATATACTGTAGAGGAAGATATTGCAGAAGTGGAAAGCTCCGGAGAAGTGACGAAAGTTCAAATGATGCAAAAGTGGGCGGTAAGGGTTGGAAGACCATATAAAAATAAATTAGACCCAGACATACCCCTTGTAACCGGTCAAAGAGCACAAGACACTTTTTTCCCAGTGGCAAAGGGTGGAACCGCCGCTATACCCGGCCCCTTTGGATCTGGAAAAACAGTAACCCAACAGCAACTGGCAAAATGGGCGGATGCTGATATAATTGTATACGTAGGTTGCGGAGAACGTGGAAATGAGATGACTGAAGTTTTAAAAGAATTTCCAGAACTCGAGGACCCAAAAACAGGCAAACCACTTATGGATAGGACAGTACTTATAGCAAACACCTCTAACATGCCGGTGGCAGCAAGGGAAGCTTGTGTTTATACCGGAATAACCATAGCCGAATATTTCAGAGACATGGGATACGACGTGGCCTTAATGGCTGATTCCACATCAAGATGGGCTGAAGCTATGAGAGAGATCTCAGGAAGGTTAGAGGAGATGCCTGGTGAAGAAGGATATCCGGCATACCTCGCATCACGTTTGGCCCAGTTCTATGAGCGGGCTGGTAGAGTTACAGCTGTGGGAACCGAAGATAAAATAGCATCGGTATCTGTGGTGGGTGCGGTATCCCCCCCTGGCGGTGACCTTTCAGAACCTGTAACTCAGAACACTTTGCGTATTACCAAAGTTTTCTGGGCATTAGACGCCTCTTTAGCAGATAAAAGACACTTTCCATCAATTGACTGGCTTCAAAGTTACTCTTTATACATAGACAGCGTAGAAGGATGGTGGGATAGTACCGTAGGAGAAGACTGGAGAAAAACCAGGGACGAGGCTATGGCGCTTCTGCAGAAAGAATCAGAGCTTCAGGAAATTGTACAACTGGTAGGACCAGACGCACTTCCTGACAAAGAGAGAATAACCCTGGAAAGTACCAGAATGATCCGGGAAGACTTCCTGCAGCAAAACGCTTACCACGAAGTGGATACCTACTGTTCTTCATCCAAACAGTATAAAATGCTCAAAACCATTATGATGTTCCATGAGAAAGCAACAGCTGCGTTGGAAAGAGGAGCTGCATCTGGAGACATAATAGCTGTAAGCGCTAAAGAAGACCTGGGAAGGATGAAGTACATACCCGAAGCTGAATTTGATGAAAAAATTAAAGAAATCCAGGATAAAATAATCAAACAAACAAGTGAGGTATGAAAATGGAAGCTAATATTAAAACAAGGGAGTATACAACAGTTTCTGAAGTTTCTGGCCCCCTCATGATCGTGGAAGGTGTGGAAGGTGTTGCCTACAGCGAAATAGTCAATATAGAAACACCTAACGGCGATATGAGGAGGGGACAGGTCCTGGAGGTTAGAGGTAATATAGCTGTGATACAGGTTTTTGAGGGAACCAGCGATCTCAACACATCCACAACCAAGGTCCGATTCACCGGTGAAACAGCCAGGATTGGAGTATCACTGGACATGTTAGGGCGGGTATTCAGTGGTACCGGTAATCCCATAGACGGCGGGCCTGAGATCATACCAGAAAAGGAACTGGATATTAACGGAAGTCCCATGAACCCTTCTGCCCGGGAATTTCCAGCAGAATTCATACAAACTGGTATATCCACCATAGACGGGATGAACACCCTGGTAAGAGGACAGAAGTTGCCCATATTCTCTGGATCAGGATTGCCCCACAACGATCTGGCTGCCCAGATTGCCCGGCAGGCCAAGGTTCTGGCACAAGAAACCGAGTTCTCAGTTATATTCGCAGCTATGGGTATAACCCACGAGGAAGCAAACTACTTCATGCGGGACTTTGAAAGAACAGGAGCTTTAGAAAGGGTTACAGTATTCATGAACCTAGCCGACGACCCGGCCATTGAAAGGATCATCACCCCCAGAATGGCCCTGACTACTGCAGAGTACTTTGCCTTTGAACATGACATGCACGTTCTGGTTATCTTGACTGACATGACCAATTACGCTGAAGCATTGAGGGAGATTTCAGCTGCCCGAGACGAAGTTCCGGGAAGAAGAGGATATCCTGGTTACATGTACACTGACCTCGCCAGTCTCTATGAGAGAGCAGGCCGTATAACGGGTAAAGAAGGTTCCATCACCCAGATGCCTATCCTGGTCATGCCCCAGGACGATATTACTCACCCCATTCCAGATCTTACCGGTTACATCACAGAGGGACAGATAGTTCTCTCCAGAGACCTGCACCGTAAAGGTATTTATCCACCGGTAGACGTGCTCCCCTCACTCTCCAGACTCATGAGTGGTGGTATTGGTGAGGAAAGAACCAGGGAAGATCACAGCGGTGTATCAGACCAGCTCTATTCAGCATATGCTGAAGGACGTGACCTGAGGGATCTGATGGCAGTGGTAGGTGAAGAAGCTCTTACCGAACGTGACCGGAAATTCCTGAACTTTGCCGATGATTTCGAGAAAAAATTCATAACCCAGAGCAGGGATGAAGACCGATCCATCCAGGAAACCTTAGACCTTGGTTGGGAGTTAATGAGCAAGCTGCCTGAAGCCGAGCTCAAAAGGGTCCGTGCAGAGCACATTCCCAAATATCATCCTGCCTACAAATAAATCCATTCCTATTTTTTTATAGAGGGATAAAATGGCACAAGAAATGATAGAAGGCATAAATCCAACCCGGATGGAACTTTTAAAACTGAAACAACGGGAAAAACTGGCAGTTAAGGGTCACAGTCTCCTCAAGGAGAAAAGAAACGCCCTGATAATGGAGTTTTTCAACATACTGGATCGGGTAAAAGGATCCCGGGAGAATGCATCAGAGAAGCTCAAGGAAGCTTACCAGGATCTCACTGCAGCACAGGTTATAATGGGTGATCTAGCGGTTCGAAAAGCTGCAATGTCTGTGAAAGAGTCAGTTGATGTTGATATTGATTCTAGAAGTGTTATGGGTGTGGTTGTACCGGTACTGGATTCTGAAATCCCACAGAAAAACATCACCGAGAGGGGTTATGGATTTATGGATACTTCAGGTAAGCTGGATGAAGCAGCCAGTAAGTTCGAAGAATCCGTTAAACTCATAATCGAAGTGGGAGAAATCGAAAAGACCGTTATTCTCCTGGCTGGTGAGATAGAATCAACCAAAAGGAGGGTTAATGCCCTGGAACATATTATCATACCCCGACTCCAGAATACAGTTAAGTACATTGAGATGCGGTTGGAAGAGATGGAAAGAGAGAATTTCGTAAGGTTGAAGATGATCAAGAAAGCCATGGAGATGGAAGCCAATGGTTAGGATAATAACACGGCTGGACCAGGTGAAAAAAGATCTGGCAAAACACGCTAAACCAACTGTAGATTTCAAAATAGGAACTATATCAGGGAAGTTAAGAGCAATAATCGCATCTGAAGACATGGAGTTCAAAGCAGGAGAGACAAAATCAATCGAAATAAAAAAGATTACCATCCAGGCCAATCATATATGCTTCTTAAGCGCCTACGGTTCAAACAAGTACGGCCATACTCTGGCTGTTGGAGAAGAAACATCTCTACCTACCAGCATGGAGAGAAGTGCGGATAATGCTCTATTTGCCGCGGCACTTGACTGTAAAATAGAGAAAAATGATTTGCTTGGCGTTTTGATACTCTTGCCTGTTGAATTTACCCGCAGCGCCCTATAAATAACTTAAAGCCAATTTCAATCAATTGATTGACTGTGCTTCCTTTTTTTTTATTTTTAAACCCGTTTTTTATTTAAAAAAAGATTAAATAATTATTTTAAGATTAACAAATAATTGTTTTTTTTGTTTTAAAAAATTAAAAAAATCTAAATTAGAAATAAAACCCCTAATTCAATGTTTAATAAACTCTTAAAAGCTTTATTCTATACTTAAAAGCTTTTATTCTTTAAATTAACTAAAAAATAGTTACTAGATTATTTCAACCACTAACTTAAGCATTCCATCGGCTACTTCACATATGGTATGAATGTCGTCATGCTCCTTTTCCATATCCTTTATCCAAGAGAGGACTATGGCCAGGGAGGTTGTATTATAGAAGCCCATTTTGTTTTCTGGTTTTGAGGATATCAGGAGGATTATAACCTTTCCATCTTCCACAATTACGTTGTAATTTATGGCGTTGATGTATATGGCATCTGAAATCCTTAGCAAAAGTTTAATATGTTTTATGGAAAGCCCGCTCTGGCTGATTACCTCTTTAATCTTATCATTTTCCCGACACTGCTCGATATTTATATCCACTAATATCACCTGCACTGAAACTCATTAAAGTCAATATACTGATTAACATTCATTTAGGTTATATATACTGATATTCATTAAGGTCAAAAACCGATAACCATAAGGTCAATTATACTAATCATCAAGGTTAATATATCATCCCCACTAAATAAATTTAACAAATGACTCCCAATTACAGCCGTGAAGATCGCCTCTTAAAAAAACAGATTTTAATCCTGAACCGGCACATCCCCAAAGAGAGGAAAAGTCTGAAGGAACTTTTAAAAGAGAAAAGACCGCATGTAGTGGGTGCCGATGGCGTGAGGCACCGCTTTAAAAGTGAAGAACTAAAAAAAGTTGCAGAACTAATTCCTGAGAGGAAACATCATCTTTTAAAGCTCCCTATTTACATAGAGATAGAGTCAAGCACATCAGGCGCCAGAATATACGGAAAGCTGGAGTCCCAAATAGTATGTGACGTCCTGGGTTTGGAAGATTGTGAAAGCGAGATATACATTTACCGCCCAGACCTGAGAATATTAAGAAGAGAATTACCAACAATCACCCAGTACATATTCCTGGTGAGGTGAAACTGTGAGAGAAGATTTTCTAGAAGACTATATGAAAGATCCAGACAAAAGAGCCAAACTATACCTCTACCTGGCAGGGGCCATGATCCTGAGTACCATTCTCATTGTTTTCGGAACCATAGTCTTTATTTTAAGACTTTTAAAGATAGTTTAAGACTTTTAAAGATAATTTTAAACTTTTAAGATAGTTTATAAAGAATCAAGTTATGTTAATATCAGCACCCAATTAAAATTTAAATAAATAAAATTAAAGTCAAAATAACGAAAATTAGATAATTTACAGTCCGAATGGATAAATAAAGAGATAATTAAAATAAGAAAATTAATGTAATTTAACTCTATTGACCTGTTTAATTTCTGTGCCTCCTGGGGCATCACTACTAACAACTTCAACTTCTGATAAGTCTTCAGGTTTTTTGATGGACTTTGATTCATTTTCATCGCTATTTAACCCTAAAAGTTCATCTAGTTCTTCATCATTTAATTCAGGAGACACTTCCTTAAAAGATTTTCTTTGTTTTTTAAGTTCCATATCAGCTAATAATCCTTGTAATGAACTTATATACTTTATTACTGGATATTCCCTATTTGTTTGGTATAACTGGGCGTTACCCACTTTCTTCGTTTCAATTATTAAATTTTCATCTAATAATTTATCTAATAATTTATATAAAGTAGGTCTAGTGATTTGGGCACCGTCAGCTAACTCTGTTTTTGAGAATTCCGACCAAGGGTGGGCTACTAAAAAATCGATTACTTTGACTTGGGAACAATCACCAAAAATTCTGGTTAACATACGTAACATCCTCCTTGTAAATAAAATATACATGGCTGTATATAAATTTATCGGGAAATCTTTTTATTAAGTTATTACAGAATTAAATTAATGGAATATGATGACTTAACTAAACAAATTCTTTTCTCTTTACATAGAAAAGGATATTATGCCTCAAAACATACCCCTGTAGATAATGTTTGTAAGCGTTTGCCTAAATATAGTTGTAAACATATTAAAAATAAAATAAAAAACTTAATTAAGGAAGGTCTACTATCCCCATATCCAACAAATCATGGATTAGATGTTCGCATTAATATTAATAGATCATCTGAGGTTAAAAAGATAATTAAACCACTTGAAGATGAAATGGATTATTTTCTATAAGAGTTATAGTCTAGTTGCCAGTGAAAAATTAATAGTATTTTAACTGAGAGTACAAGACTCAAGTAAACCATAAACCCTTTCCACTAACTTCTCTGCAGAGTAAACTGCATCTTCCAATACCCGGCTGGAACTTACCACCGTGGCCACCGGTTCGCCTTTTTCAATTATCACTTTTTCTAATGGTATATCATAAACTCCATGAAAATCAAGCTTTCCTACCAGGGCCCGCTCCGGGGCATGGACTATCATCTTAACAGCAAACTTCTGAGGGCTAGGAACATCCATCAAAGTCCCCCTGCAGGCTTCAATGTGGGCCTGAGCCATGTTTATCCCCAGAGAAGCTTCAGCACACTCCAGTGTTCCCTGGAAGCGGGGATTGACTTCTATGATGTAAATTTCGCCATTTTTATAGATCAGGTCCACACCGTTTGAACCCACTAAATCCAGGGCTTTTACCACATCTTCTGCCAGGACTTTTACCACATCTTCTACGTTTCTCTTAACATCATAATCATCAAGATACGGTGTCAGGTTCCCACAGTAACCATATGGCTCTATCTGACCCAATTCAGCATCCCCCAGTATCTGACGGCTGGTGAGGATGGTTCGAACCTCTTTTCCGGTTGAAAGGACAGACGCACTGATATTCTCACCTTCAACCAGCTCCTGAAGCATAAATTCCCCTGATCCTGAGTTTAATTCTGATTCGTGTATTTTTTCTAATTCCTTTATGCCGTAGCCGCCTGATCCGTAAACCGGTTTTAGGATGAATCTTTTCTCTGGAAAATTTTCTGCTATCTCCCCGGCTTCTTTTCCATCTAAGATGAGATAAGTTTTTGGTAGTTTAAATTGGTTTTTAAGTTTTTTGTAAAGTTTGTATTTGTTTTCAACCTTTTCAACATCTTTATTGCCTAGAACCTTCTTTTTTGGAAAGTTAAGGGGGGATGAACCAGATAGGCAGATTATGAAATCAGCTGGATCCACAAAGTCATGAGCTAAGTCTTCTAATTTCCGGGCATCGAATCTTTCAGTGAAATGACCACATGATTGGTGGGGTTTCTGATTCAATATTGACCGAAAATCATCTGCACATTCTTTAAGGTCCTGGGTGCCGAAGTAGTCGGCAGAAAAAACATGGTATCCCAGTTTTTTAAGAGAACATGCCACTGGTCGTGTGTTTGCACCCACCACTAGGAAGTTTTCCATAAAATGACCTGTAAATATTTAAAAGATAGTCCCGAGCGGAGTCGAACCGCCGTCGCCGGTTCCAAAGACCAGCAGGATTCCACTACCCCACGGGACTAAACATTCAATCTAGAATAGAGCACCGCATTAACCTGCGGTAATCTGGTCTTTATGCAGACGTTGTATTTAAAGTTATGGTGGTGGATTTAAGTAGTTATGGTGGCTTATTAAAGGGTAAATCCTAAAAATCTACCTTCCGGTTACACCTGTCGTTAAATCTGCATCCTCTGCACTTTTTAGGATTTTTGGTAGGTATAAATTCCAGTTTACCTGTCAAAAGATGGTGTATCCTATTTATCTGATTAATTATGTTTTTTTCAGCTTGGCCATCAAAATAAGAAGACCAGTAAATGTTATCGGTACCCCTCTCACGCAGAGATGCCACAATTGCTCTATTTTCCTTAACACTGTCTTTGAATGCCAGACAGTAGCCGTAAACCTGGTTTATACTGGATAAGTAGGGTACGGTGCCTGGTTTATCATCGATTATTATAAATTCATCGGGAGTCATCCACACTTCATCTATAAAGCCCCTGATCCCATATCTTGGTGATATAACTGGCAGTTCTCTTGAAAGGATCTCTGCAGTTTTTGAGGTTTCTAACATCTCTTCGAAGGTAGCTGGCTCAGCATCTTCTCTGAATTTTGACTCTAAAACAGCGTGTTCCTTTGTTCCCTCAATCATCGCCTTGCTGGGTTTTGCCATGATCCCCTTAACGTTTTCCAGGTAGATACCGTATTCACAGAAGCCCTGTTTGTTAAGCCAGCTTATGGGAAAGTTGTTTTTGGTGGCTATGATCTTTACCTGGGATATGGTGGGATGGGGAATGGATCTGGGCATTTGGGGTTTGGGCATATAACTACTCCTTATTTTAGAAATTTTCTGATTTTTATGGTTTTGATCTAATTTTATTGATGTTAAGTTTATGACCTAATAATTATGATTTAGGATCTTGACCTATTTATTATTCATACTTAATATTCCATAAAGATTATGGTAGCATCTGAGAAGTTTTTCTAAGCCAGACTTTAAGTTAATCTTTATTTTTAAGGCCGTAAAATATATTTTAGAACAGTCTCACCCTTATTCCAGTCATGGACACTCTAATATACCAACAAAAGAATTTTATTTACGTCTTCCTCTAAATACAGACCAGAAAGCCTTGTCTTTTTGATCTTCCTCATCCTGGGCCTTTTTTACCTCATTTTCGTATTTGGTTCGGATTTTCTGCAGTTCTGCATTTTTATTTTCTATTTCTTTTCCCATTTGCTGGTGCTGTTCCTTCATGACTTCGATCAATTCTATGGCAGATTCATATGTTTTAAGATTTTTGTTATATTTATTCACAATTTCCTTGTAGGATTTGGATAGTTGACCATGTTTCCACTCTAATTCTGCCAGTTCCTTTTCATATTCTGCAATGGACTGCTGTTGAGGCTTAAAATCCTGGAGATGGGCCTCCACTTCAACCCCAATTAACTCCTCAAACAGCTTCTGGGGGATGACAAAAACTTCCTCACTACAAGCCAGGTTATCGGACTTCTTTAATGGTACCTGATACTGGTTGTACTCATAAGTCTTTCTACGCCCACCAACGGTCTTCTTGGTCTTCTTCTTATAACATTTCACCGTTGATTTAATTAATTCTACCATTGAAACTACTCCGATTAGATTTAAAGTTTTTAAAATCTATTTAACTTTATATTAATCATTAAAAATTGTTTTTAGTTTATAAAACTAACTTCTATTATATTCCTAAAATTCTAATGTAGAACAAATTTATATTGGAATAATCTGCTTTTATGTTTTTTGGATTTAATTTTGTAGTTTTGGATTTAATTTTCTAGTGTTCCATTTAATTTATATGGTTGTTCTGTTCTCAGATACTCTTTGAACATCTTGTCTCGGAGCTTATATTTCCCTCGTGACTCTTTTACAAGGAGATTTTTTTTAGTCATATTTTGTAACACTCTTGATGGTTCTGATTTTTTGTTTTCTTTTATTTCTTTATAGGCTAAAACATCTGAATTACTCTCTGCAAATATTGAAAGTATTTTTCTTTCTTCAATTGAAGATTTTTCGTACATATACCTGAATTCTCTCTGTGCTAAAAAATTTAAGGAGCTAGGGAAAGATTTTTCAAACTCTATAGTACTGACCCTATTATTAATTGATTCTTCGAAACAATTATGAGCTACAACTTGTATATAATAGGGATTTCCTTCCGAAACATCATATATTCTTTCCAATACGTCTTCCTCAAATGATATCCCTTCTTTATTGGAAGGAATGTTAATAGCATCTCTAACCTCATCCAATGATAATGGTTTTAATTCATATGGATCGAAGGTTCTAATAGCTGAATCAGTGATATCCTGTATTTTTGAAAAGATGTCATAAGAACCGGTAGCTACAAACATTATCTTAAAACCTTTGAGATTTAATTCTACTAAGGCACTTTGAAGTATGCTTAAAACCCTTTGCGTGTCTTCGTTTATTAATATTCTTTGTAAATCATCAACTAACAGAATTAAAACCGGATCTTCTCCTTCAAGTTTATTATATATTGTTTCCAATATTTTTCTTATGGCAACAGATGGAGATGTTGGTGGAGTGTCTCTCGATACAGTAAAACCTCCTACAAAAGGTATATTAATTCCCAATCCTTTGATGGTGTCCCAAAAGCTACTTATTTTCATCCCTAAAGATTCAGCAGATGTGTCAACTATTAAACTATAAATGTCAAAGAAACTTCCTTCAACCATCGGAATTCTTATAGAATACGTTTCTTCTAAACTTTCCAGTTCTTCTTGAAACTTTAAGAGCAAACAAGTTTTACCAATACCTTTCGGACCATAAATTATAATATGACCAGCATCACCTTCTCTTGTTGAATCATATATCCTTTTTAACTCTTTGAGTTCATCAGTTCTCCCCGTAAAATATGAAGGAAGAACTCCTGTTCTTTTTTTGAATGGGTTCATAAACAATCTCCTTAACATGAAAAACATCAAACTTTTACATGTTTGTACTGTTCTGTTATTATTCT
>JADGNH010000154.1 GCA_017883605.1 Methanobacteriaceae archaeon | reverse complement strand
TATTCACTTTAGTTATATCTTCTACTTTTTTAGGAAGCGTAATGGTCAATGTACAAGCTTTGTATTTAGCTTTAGCTTCTTTAACTTTTATTTCTGTTGACAATGGTATTGTACGATGTGTTTTACCATAGCTTCTTTCTTTTTGTGTGGTGTTTTTTATGGCTTTGAGGGAAGATTGTATTGGTCAGACTTGGTTGGTGCCTAGGCGTGTCACGGATTTTATTCCGGAAAATCATATTTGTTATTTTGTCGCTAATTTGGTGGAGGAGTTGGATTTTAAAAAAATAGACCAGAAATATAGGCATACTAAGGGTAAAGCAGCGTATTCACGTCGAATGTTATTACGGATAGTTATAATGGCATCAGTTGATGGTGTGTTTTCTTCTAGGCGGATTGCGAGGCTTGCGGAAGAGAATGTGGTTTATATGTATCTTTCAGGGATGGATAAGCCTGATTTTCACACAATTTGCCGGTTTAAAATTGAATGCGCCGAACAAATTGAAGACGCGTTTAAAATGACTGTAAATGTTGCCAAAAAGATAGGAATGGTCCAATTAAATCATATAGCTATTGATGGTACTAAAATCAAAGCTAACGCTTCATCTGCTAATTTGGTTAACAAGGAAGAGATAAAGACTATTCGTGAGATTTTAAAAAAGGGAATTGAAACTGATAAGGAAGAAGACAAGATTTACGGTGATAAGAGAGGGGATGAAGTACCACCAGAGTTAACTAACCGTGAAAAAGTCCATGAAATAATCCAGAAGGTAAGAAAAGAGAACAAAGACGCTAAGAATGAAAATAAATTGCGTAAATCCTCTTTTAAGCTTTTGGAACAAGCCTATGCCTGTCCCGAGCAAAAAGATATTGTTTTAAAAAAACTGGATTATGCTGAAAGAGAGTTGGAAAAGACACCACAGGAAACTGTTAGTTTAACGGACCCTGAGTCACGGTGGATGAAGAATAAAAAGAATCTATGGGAGTTTTCATACAATATGCAAATCGCAGTGGATTATGATTCGGGAATAATACTCGCCAGCACCATAACACAGGATCCAACCGACCACCACCAACTAATACCGCAAATAGAAGAAATAGAAGAAACCATAGGCACCTTACCCCACTATACCAAGATTAGCGCGGATAACGGATACTTTACACAAGATAACCTGGAATATCTGGAGGAAAACAAAATAAACGGCTATATACCTAACAGAAAACAGGCGCACGAAGCAAAGAAATCTTGGAAAAAGGATAAACCTTTTTCTAAGCACAATTTTAAACATAATTACAATGAAGACTTTTATATTTGTCCAAATAACAAAAAATTACCTTATCAAAAGACCTACAAATATAAAGACATTTATATGCACCAATATTATTGTAATGATTGTTTAAAATGTCCTGATCAAATAACCTGTGTTGGTAAAAACCGATTAAGAGTTATAACCGATTATGGTGGTGTTTTATCAAAACGCATGTCTTTGAAAATGGAAACACCAGAAGCCAAGCTAGAGTTCGCTAAACGAAAAGAAACCGTAGAATGGCCCTTTGGGAATATAAAAGAAAATCTAAAATACACAGAGTTCCTAACACGCGGCATACCACAAACAACAACCGAAAAAAACCTAATCAGCACCTCACACAACATAAAAAGAATCCATAATGAAAATAAAAATAAAATAAAAATAAAAAACCAGTTAAATACCTAAAAAAAGATTTTCAAAAAAAAATTTAAAACCTAATTTATGGGACAGCCTCTTTTCTTAAAAAAAAATAAGTATTTAATTATGGATTAAAATATTTTAAAGTGAATCTACAGCGTAGTTGATGCCTAAATCTATAGTTACTTAGAATATTATGAAATTATTGACTTGATTATGGATACTAACCAAATCATGAAGGTGTGTTGCCTGCATACTCCCCTCTTGGGAATAATCTCAGATTTAATAAATTTTAAAAAAATAATTTAATTATTTTTAATATTCCGACCACTTGGCTAACAAATACGCACTATTACAAAGTTAGAATTATTGTTTTAACTGTAAGTACTTAAACCAACACTATGTCACGTTGAATGTTGTTAATTAAAAAAAATAGATGATTTTAGTATTCAAGTACCGTTTCCTGTATTATTATATAATTTACGGGATGATGGTGATGCCGATGGCTGGAGTTATACTAAACCATTGAAGTTGGATAATCCGTACCTGAATAGGATTACTCCATGTGTATAGGGTTGTACAGCTTTGATTTCTGCTGATATAGTACTTGCACTCTTGGGAGTTGGATTTTGGTCGGATTGGTAGGTTTCAAGTCCGGCTATGATCTTTCCAGGGTAAATGATGTTGTAAATTTTAACCCAGTTTGTTAAACCGGTTTTTCCCTGTCCGTAGTCGTTTATATAGAGCATGGGGACTATGTGGTCGCATAATGGTGCTATTAGGTAGTAGTATTGGTTTTCATCCCATCCGTCGGGTTTAACGCAAAGGGAGAATGTTACTCCGTGGGTGGCCAATCTCATGGCTAGAATTTGTGGAACATATGCGGGCATATCAAAGGTTTCCACATCTAATAGAACTCCTATTTTCATTTGAGCGACCTGTGAAGCGTAATTGAACCCAGGATATACCCAAGCGTTGGTCCTTATTCCCGCAGCGTCAGCTTTTGTTTTGGCTGCGGATAGTACTGATAAATAATTATTATTTGTTACTAAAACGTATATATCTGTAATTCCAGCGCTTTTTAAGGCTTTAAAATTGATTTCTGATAGGGGTGTGACGCTGGGGTTTATATAATAGCCCACCATAAAACCATTCCCAACCGATGGGGTAGTGTACCAGGGGGTTACGGTGCTGGTGTAAGGTAGCGGTGTTGCTCCACTTGTGCTAATGGTCTGTGTAGTAGTCAAATTCCCTGCTGCAGCTACACAACCCGAATTTAAACCTAATGTTAGAGTAAATAGTATTAGAAATGATAATATCCATTTGTATTTAATTTTAACCGTCTCCAGATGTATTTGTATCCTTTTAAGTACAAAATGAGTTTTTTTCGGAAATTTTTATCACAGCCCGAAAATTAACAACAATTGTCTTACTCCTTATCATTTAATGTTTAACAAGTATTTTGATTTAGTTATTTTCTTTGATTTATGAGATCAAATTGAAGCTTAAAAGTCTAGATCATTTTTTTTCTATGTTCGCCTGTATTCATAAATATAAGGGGAAACTCTTTTTATCAGGAAATCAAAGTTTTTTTATGGTAAATCGAGGCCAGAATCGTATATTGTTTTTACTTTTTGTCGGTGTTTTCATGGGTTCCCTGGATATAGGGATTGTGGGCCCGGCGCTTCCTGCGGTCCAATTATATTTTGGGGTTAACGAGAGGATTTTGTCCTGGGCTTTTACCATATACATCCTATTTTTCATGATTGGAACGCCTTTAATGGCTAAACTGTCTGATATTTACGGCCGGAAATCTGTTTACATACTGGACATTCTACTCTTTGCAGTGGGCTCCCTGATTACCATAACTTCCTTTTCATTTGAAATGCTGCTTTTAGGTAGGGCCATTCAGGGTATAGGGGCTGGGGGAATATTTCCAGTGGCCAATGCTTTCATTGGAGATATTTTCTCACCGGAAAAAAGGGGCGGGGCCCTGGGAATTCTGAGTTCGGTGTGGGGCTGGTCCAGTGTTTTGGGACCTATTCTAGGTGGTTTGCTCTTAAGTTACGGCTGGCAGTGGCTTTTTATTATCAACCTACCCATAGCCATGGCGGTTATACTGGCAAGC
>JADGNH010000051.1 GCA_017883605.1 Methanobacteriaceae archaeon | reverse complement strand
GTATATCACTCTCATCTCACTTTTAATCCGGTCAATCAGATATGGACTTATGGATTTTTCTGTGAGCAAATCCACCTTTATACCCAGCGTTTCAGATAGATTTTGTTCTATTCCGACCAGATCAAGCAAACTTTTTCTTTCAGAAAATTCAACGATAATATCTATATCGCTTTTTGAAGTTTCTTCTCCCCTTACATAAGACCCAAAAACGGCTATTTTGCTCGCTCCTTGATTTTTAAGTAGTTGGGTAATTCTTTTAAAGATTTCTTCTTTATTCATCAGTTTCACCTCTTGAGATAGGATTTTGGGGTCTCAGGCAATTTACTAGTCTATCAGGACTCTAACCATTAAATTGATTGTTAAAGGAAGGCTAGATAGTCTAAACATTCTATATCTGGCCTCCAATCTTGATCCAGATCGTTAAATATATCAATTAAAGAATTGAGTGCATTTTTTCTTCTAGCATTAGAATTAGGAGAAATTTTCACGTTTGATTCAACTCCAAAATGCAAATCAGATAAACGTAATATGTTTATTTTCTTATTCATTTCAAAAATCTCTCTCCAAATTATAACCATGAAGCACCAAGTTTTTTATATCCCTTCAAACACCAATTTTAAGCATAAATGTTGATGCTTCGGTTTTTTAGCTTGCAGGAATCTATAATATATGTATTATTTGAACTTTTTGCTTATCAAAAGGATGTATTTAATATTATTCCCCATCCAGCATCCTCTTAAAAGCCTCATCAGCCCTTCTCATAACTTCCTTCAAAGGAACCTCAGTCTCATCAGCCATCTTCCGGGCATCCTCGTACTCTGGCCTGACGCTGACTATCTCCTCCCCCATTACTCCTACCTTAATCCGTATCTTCCTCTTTATCCCGGCTATATCCACTTCTATCGGCAATATTTTTCTCTCCGCAATGTTTCGATGGACATAAGGTAAAACACGAACTCCCAAAGTCCCAGTTTCCCGAATTATGGCCTCTGAAACCACATCACAATCCCCTGGTTTTACTATTACCCTTAAAAGATGGCCTGGCCTGTTTTTCTTGGTTATAGTGGGGATAATAATCACATCAAGCGCTCCAGCATCCATCAAACTTTTGAATGAGTGTCCCAGCACTTCTCCGGTTACGTTATCCAGGTTGGTTTCCAAGATAGTTACCTGGTCTGTGGGAACCTGTGAATCTCCCACTAAAATCCTTAAAATATTAGGGAAGGAAAGTTCCAGTTTCCCAGCGCCGTAGCCTACTTTTCGGCTGGTCAACAGAGGATAAAACTCCGAGAATTCGTCCACCATGTTTACCAGGAGGGCCGCGCCGGTGGGGGTGGTGAGTTCATAGTTAACTGGTCCGCCAAAAATAGGGACGTTTTTAAGGATTTCCAGAGTGGCCGGCGCTGGGACCGGTAGGGATCCGTGCTGGCTTTCTATCCTGCCCCCGCCCAGTGCCACTGGCATTCCATAGATTTTCTCTGAATCCAGTTTAAGCTGGTGAAAGCAGTAAGCTGTTCCCAGTATATCTGCTACGGCATCAGCCGCTCCTACCTCGTGGAAGTGCACTTTTTTCAGGCTGGTGCCGTGGACCTGTGCTTCTGCCTCAGCCAGGGTTCTGAACACCTTTTTTGAGAATTCTAAAACATTTTCAGGGACTTTTTCATGTTTAATTTTATCCAATCGTTCCAATAGCTCATCATACCTTATAACGCCTTTATCTTCGCATTTAATATCTACATAGGTTGCCTGGATACCTGATTTTTTAACCTTATTTATTTTGATGATGATATCTCCAAAATAAGATGCGTAGTATTCCATGACATCCCTTACACCTTCTACATCAGCTCCAAGGTCCAAAAGTGCCCCTATCACCATGTTTCCTGCTATACCTGTGTTTTGGGGGTCTATAATCACTACCATTTTATCACGGATGATAATTTTTTTAATCTCTTCGATTCATCTAAACTTATTATTGAATTTAAACTTATTATTGAGCTTTATTTTGTAACATTTATGGTCATTTTATATCTTAAAACTATTCTTTTTTATCTATTTCAAAACGGAGTAATTGTCAATAGTAAAAAGGTATTTAAATTCTTTAATTAGTTCGATGTCCTGAAAATAAGAAAATAAATTTAATAATAAAAAATAAGAAATTATTTATAATAAATGTATTAAAGAATAAGTCTATTCACGGCAAATCCATGGCTTCATAAGCCCTTTAACCATGAAAGGCTATTTTTTGGGTTTATCGCCTTTGCCGTAATTTACTATTATTCTACGTATTGGAACTTCCACAATGGTGTATCTTTCACCTTTCAATTCCTCGCGTACTAAGTCAACTATTTTATCGACCCTGGCCTCGTCCACTACACTGCATACCTGCACCGCATCGGTTGCATAGTCCCGAATCAATCCAATAGCTGATTTTGGATCTTCTTTTATGGCGAAACCTTCCCAATCCTGGGGAGACATACCTTTATATTCTAAAATATAGAATCCGGTTATACCTGCGTCTGTGAGGGCGTTCATGGCCTTCCCTAAATTTTCCATCTCAACAAAGACCCTAAGATGAACTTTCATGAAACCACCTACTATATATCTTTTATATTATTCATATTATTATAATGTATTGGTTCATAATGTATTGGTGATGGAATGGATACAAAAATCTGTATAAATGACGCCCTGGTTAAAATAGACCATGAAACCCTTATAATTAACAGAGAAAAGGGATTTTTTTCAATTAGCAGTTCCACCATAGGTGGGGAAATGGGAATGGTAAATTCCATAATAAATCACAGTATAATAAAACATGATCCATCGCTGCTTAAACATGAAAAAAAGGGTAAAAAACATCTTTTAGGTCTTATAAAAAATAAAAATGTAGTAGAACCTGCAGCAGCAATGATGGGCTATTTTGATATAAAAAACAGCGTGAACGTGACCAGCGATAATGTTACGGCCATCATAACTGCAGATTATGAAAGAACTATGTCCATGAACGTGATAGTGCTTTTAGAGAAAGAATTAGATAATAAAACACTGCTAAAATTATTTAAAGCAGTAGTTGAAGCAAAATCAGCCGCTTTATGGGATTTGGGTGTCTTTAATCATTTTTCATTTGATCCCCTGGACGGTGGAAACCACGACTCCATATTAGTAGCCGGTACTGGTCAGGGAGAAGTTGGATCCAGAGGAGAAGCGCTTAAACTGCTGAGTCTGGCTGAGAAATGTGTCAGGGAAGCAGCAGGTGAAGCTTTGAGAAATTGCGGATTTCCAAAAGACGTCCTGGAATTCATGGAAGATGTGGGGGTTAAAGTTGAAGATCTGGTGGATGCCGGTATGCAACTCTGTGTCGGGGTTGAAAGGAGTGAAGAACTTGATATTAAACTTAAAAATCAAATATTAAAGTCATTAAAAGATTTAAATGTAGTTTCATTTATTATCGCCGGGATAAGGCTCGAGGAAGACTATGAAAAGCATCGAGTGAGGGGTGTAGATGTAGATGACGACCCTGCATATTTATATTCTGATGAAATTATGGGAATGGCCATTGCCAACCAAATAGCAGGCACTAAGGCTATATTTAACTTTAAAAGATACGATGAGGCAAAACCAGGTATAATAAGCACTCTCGGCCCGGTTCTTGATGATATATTTGCCGGTGTGGTGGCGGGATGCATGTCCAAAATATTTGAAGAGTAAAATTTCATTTGAGGAGAAAAATTACATTTTAAAAAGTGAAATAGCATTGAAGATAAAAATACCATAAAAAAGTGGAATACCTTGAGGAGAAAGGATACTATTTAAAAGTGAAATAACATTTAAGGAGTAAAAATGCCCCCTGAAGTTAAATCAAATGCTGAACAGGATGGATCTGAAAGAAGTTTTAGAGGATTTTTGGGACTTCTATCTTTTTCCACCATCCTACCCCTAAATATTCATAGTAGCATTAAGGAAATGGTAAGATTCACCTGGTTGTGGCCTGTAATTGGGGGTTTCATTGGAATATTTGTAGGGGTAACTGGTTTTGTATTAATGAACATCTTCACCATACACCAACTGGTGGCAGCTGCCCTGATTTACAGCTTTGCCATATGGTTCACTGGATTTCATCACCTGGATGGTCTTATAGATTTTGGTGACGGACTGATGGCCCATGGAGACCCGCAAAGAAGGGTAGAAGTAATGCGGGATCAGAGGATCGGTACCGGAGGCCTGGCTTACTTCTTCATGGTGGCCATTATAACCTTCGCTTCCATAGGATCTGCGCCAGCAGGACTCATATTCCCCCTTCTTTTTGTATCAGAGATGGCAGCCAAAGTGGGGATAGTAACCTGCTCCACCTTTTCCAACCCACTTCCAGATGGGACCGGCAAATTCTTCATAGAGGCTATGAACATTAAACTACTTCTTTTATCCCTCTTGATAACGCTTGCCATCGGATTCATAGCATTTAATACTTCAGGAATCCTGGGAATAATGGGAGGATTGTTGGGGGGTGCTTTTATGGCCATCGTTGCGAATAAAAAGTTTAAAGGTGCAACAGGAGATATTCTGGGGGCTTCAAATGAGATATCAAAGATGATTGCCCTGGTTATTATGACCACCTTTTCTACAGGTGTGATACCATGGAAGTTAATGTTTTAAGACTTGATCATAGAAGAAGAAGGGACGCCAGGATAACCACCCACGTATGTCTGACCGCCAGGGCATTTGGAGCTTCTAAAATTATTTTAAGTGGTGATAAAGACCATAAACTCATGGAAAATGTAAGAGACGTTGCAGATCGTTGGGGTGGTCAATTCCATGTGGACTACAAAAAAAGTTGGGAAAATCTTTTTGAAGAGTGGAAAAACGCCGAAGGTGAGATAGTTCACCTTACCATGTACGGCGAGCCTGTACAACATGTCGTGCAGGATATAAAAAAATCTACAAACGACAAACTGCTGGTAGTGGTGGGAGGATCCAGGGTTCCCACCAAAGTTTACCGGGAAGCCGACTGGAACGTTTCTGTAACCACTCAGCCACACTCAGAGGTTTCAGCCCTGGCTATATTTCTTCACCTGTTTTTCGAGGGAAAAGAGTTTGATATGGAATTTAAAGGTGGAAAATTAAAGGTTGTACCCTCAGCCAAGGGCAAAAAGGTTATCAGTCCGGATGAAAAAGTTGATGAATGAAATATTCCTCATGAAAAAGTTGATGAATGAAATATTCCTCATGAAGAAGTTGATGAAGTAAGTTATGTTTTTTATTTAAATAAATTCTATTTAATTAATTGGATCAATTATCAATCACTTGGCCTTCCAAATGCAATATCCCCCGCATCTCCAAGTCCTGGTACTATGTATCCGTCTTTAAGCTCATTTTCAATGGAGCAGGTGTAAATTTCCACTTCAGAATGGTTTTCCAAGACTTTTTCTATACCTTCTTCTGTGGCTATGATATTGAATATAGCCAGTCTCCGGGGTTTTCCCTGATCTTTTATCTTTTTAAGGGTAGCATTCATAGTGTTACCGGTGGCAAGCATGGGATCAGCCACAATAACTATTTTATCATTGACATCAGGTATTTTAATGTAGCTGACCTCCACCTCAAATGGTGGTTCATCTTCACGCCAGGCACCAGCCACCCCATATCGGGCTTCACTGAAAACATCCATTATACCATTAACCATGGGAATAGCGGCCCTCAAAACACTTACAACGACTACATCATCGAGATCTTTTATTTTTATCCCCTTTGCAGTTCCAAGTGGAGTTTTCAAAGTTACAGACTGAATTTCCATGGTAGATGCGAATTCATATCCAATCAAACTGCCAATTTCAGCCATTAAATCCCTGAAATATGCGCTTTTTAATCCATCTTTTCTTATTCTGGTTAATCTGTCCTGTAAAACTATATTTTTAAGTACTTTTAACATTTTTTTCCCCCGGTCTTAAGCTCGCTTAAATTGATTGATTAAATGGTTCAAGTTGGCCTTGATTAAATTGAATCGTTATTTTTTGGGATTTATTAAATTAATTGCTATTTGTATTTGGGTTAAATTAGATTTGGTATTTACTATTTGATCTGATTAGACTTAGTTATTATATTGATTAATTAGAATTTACTTTTTTGTATTTGATCTACTACTAATTATTTTTATTTTTTAGGGTTAATGCTAATTTTTTTAAAAAATTTAAAGTACCATGATCGCCATAAAAAATAGCATCAGTCTTATAGGGGGATGTTGATATGGACAGGAAGATCATTTTGGTAGTTGTGGTGATTATTCTAGTTTTTTTGGCAGTCTCAGTATTCTTTTTGTCCAAACCATCTCTTTCGTCCCAGTCAGCAGATCAGAATGTATTAGAGACCGGAGTTCTAACTGAAAATCTGAACACACCCTGGGCTTTAGATTTCCTGCCAGATGGCAGCATGATCTTCACTGAAAGATTGGGAAGAGTCAGTGTCCTCCAGAACAAAACTGTTAAGCTGGTGGGAACCATCAGTGTCAGCCAGATAACTGAATCTGGACTTATGGGTGTGGCTGTGGACCCTGAATTCGCCCAAAACAGGTTTATATATCTTTATTACACCAATGGTGCAGTAAATCGGGTATCACGCTTCGTTTTGAATGATCAGCTGACCAATGAACAGGTGCTTCTGGATAACATCCCCAGTTCACCTATCCACAACGGGGGCCGGATAAAATTCGGGCCAGATGGTAAACTCTATGTAACCACCGGAGATGCTGGCAACTCCAATTCTGCCCAGGATATCAATTCTCTGGGAGGGAAAATATTGCGCCTCAACAAAGACGGCACTGTCCCCAGTGATAACCCCTTTGGAAACTATGTTTACAGTTACGGCCACCGGGACCCACAGGGATTAGCGTGGAACAATGCTACTGGCATATTATATGAATCCGAACATGGTGCGACCATGAACGATGAAATAAATATCATAACCAAGGGCGGAAATTATGGATGGCCCATGTATCAGGGAAACAGTACCGCCTCAGGTTACATAGCTCCGCTTTTAGTCTACACTAACTTCACACTGGCACCTTCCGGAATAGCCTTCTACCAAAACACCCTCTATGTAGCAGGTCTCAGAGGCACACAACTCAGAAAAATAAGTCTTTCAAGCGATGGCAGAAGCATCATGGGAGAAGAAGCACTTTACACCAACTTTGGAAGGTTAAGAGAGGTAGTAGAACGTGGGGGCGACCTCTATATAACTACCTCCAACCAGGACGGTAGGGGCATACCTCAAACAGGTGATGACAAAATTATAAAGATTAAAATCTGATTACCGGTGCACACCTAATTCCTTAAAAAGGTGCCACGAAATTCCTTAAAAAAAATATATTAATATAAAGATTCACCATGGGCCACTGCAACGATAGCCGGTATTCCCCAGACTTCAAGCCGGTAAACAGCCTCCATACCCTCCTCTTTAAATGCAACAACATTTTTTGATTTTAATTTACTGGTAAGAAGAGCTGCAGCGGGAGGAGTCACCGCGAAAACCGAATGGTGTTTATCTAAAGCCTCAATAGTATCTTGACCTAGAGAACCTTTTCCCAGGTGTATTCTAACTCCGGATTCGGAAAGAAATGGGATATTCTCCTCAATCTCTTCCTTGTTGCTGGTGGTGGGAGATATACCTGCCCGGCTAACTGCAGTGTGCATTATAACCGAACCATGAAGATTCAGAGTATTTTCACCACTGCGAATTGATTTCACCAATTTGGGAAGTGCAGCATCCCTTCCAGTAAAAATAGTACCATATAATTCGATTTTATCCCCTAATTTCAGGTGAGATATGGTTTTATCGCTTATTGGTGTTTCAATCTTTTTTAAGTTGTTTTCCATGTTCCCTACTTTATAAAATTATTTAATTTTTTTAAGATCATCCAAGAACTCTTCTATGTGTTCCCTTTTTAAATGGGGCATTACAACGATGCGAATGGCCTGCGGATAGGAAGATATGGAAACTGCCCATCCCTTCTCCTCCAGTTTGTCTGCAACCTCCCACAAAGACATTTTGGGGGAACGAAAAGCCACGATATTTAGTTGAGGTTCTGTTACAAGCTCAAATCCTGATTCTCTTATTCCCTGAGTCAGGAGATTGGTAAGCTCCATACACTTTCCAGCTACCTTCTGATAACCCTCTTTTCCCAGGTATTTCATTAGGGCCCAGGTGGCAGCGGTGGACGCCCCAGTTCTGGTGCCTACAATGGTGGACTGCCGATCTTCGGTGAGGTAGGGGGTTTCAATGCTCATGACCTCCAGATAACTTTTATCCCTGAAAAGAATTCCGCCCGTGGGGATGGGGGCTAAACCCATTTTATGGGGATCAATGGTAATAGAACACACCCCTTCCAGGGAAAAATCAAATTTAGGAAGATCATATCCTATTTCATTTAAAAATGGAATTGAAAATCCGCCAAAAGCCGCGTCAACATGTAGAAAGATGTCTTTTTCCAGACAGAGTTTTGAAAGTTCTTCTATTGCGTCCACCTTTCCCAGCTCGGTGGTGCCTGCCACCCCTACCACTGCCACGGTATTATCAGATATAAGGCTATCAACCGATGCTAAATCAACACAGTAGTTGTCATCAAGCTCTGCCTCCCTGAGTTTGAGGCACAACATATCTGCCGCCTTTTTAAAGGAGAAGTGAGCTGATTTAGGGACAACTATCTCTAGATTTTTTATCTTACTTGGTTTTAGGACTTTTATCTTGCTGGAGTTCTGATTATCTCTCTCACCGGAGTTTAGGGCATTTATTCTAAAGGAATTCCGGGCAGCCCGCATGGCCATTATGTTGGCCTCAGTTCCACCGGTGATTATGTGTCCGCAAACATCCTTTTTACCCAGCAATTCTCCCAGCATGGCTATTACTTCATCTTCCATGATTTTTGTGCCCTGAAACAGTCCTGGATCTCCCAGGTTAGACTCTGAAAACATGGAGTAAGCCTTTAAACCGACTTCATGGGGGCAGGTGCACATGGATCCCAGGATCCTTCCGGAGCGGTGGGTCATGTCCTGTTTTTTGAAGTTTCTCAAGAATTTGAATACTTCATCCTTTGAAATTCCCTTGTCTTCCATGTTCGTGCCCTGAAAAATAGATGATTCTAAAAAAAAATAAAATTTAAAGAAATTTAATAAGAAAAATAAAAGGGTTTATTCCTGCATTATCTTCCTGGCAGCTTTCAAAAGCAGTTTTTTCTCTACCCGGGCCACCACTTCTCTTACAGTTTGAACAGCATCGGTGTTGGCTGATACTGAAGTGATTCCCAGCTCCACCAGTTTCTCCACAATGTTGGGCATGCTTCCAGCCTGGCCACAGATACTGGTTTTAACTCCTGCTTTGTTGCACTCTATTATAACCCGTTCAATTAGTTTCAAAACTGCTGGATGTCCTTCGCTGTAGAGATCAGCCACGTTCTCATTATTGCGGTCAATGGCCAGGGTGTATTGGGTAAGGTCGTTGGTTCCAAAGCTTACAAAATCCAATCCTTCTTTTATAAAGTCTTCTATAACCAGGGCGGCGGCTGGTGTTTCCACCATTATTCCGAACTCTATATTTTTTTGTGGTTTTAATCCCACTTCCCGAGCTATCTTTTTAGCCTGCCGGAGCTCGTCAGGGTGCTGCACCAAAGGCAGCATAATACCTATATTGGTGTATCCCTGCTCATGCAGCTTTTTTATGGCTTTAAACTCTGCTTTAAGGATTTCGGGTTCGTCTAACTCACGTCGAATACCCCTCCAACCCAGCATAGGGTTGTGTTCATATGGTTCGTCTTCACCACCTTTAAGGGATTTGAATTCATCGGTGGGAGCGTCCAGTGTTCGGTACCATACTGGTTTAGGGTAGAAGGTGTCTGCCACTTTCAGTATGTTCTCCACCAGGAGTTTTATTAGCTGGTCTTCCTCTCCCTCTCTTATGAACTTTTTTGGATGAACACCGGTGGTTAGCATCATATGCTCTGTTCTTAGGAGTCCAACCCCATCTGCACCGGTTGCAGCTGCTTTTTTAGCTGCTTCCGGCATGCTTACATTAACTTTAACCTCAGTAACTGTCAGGATGGACTGCTGGACGATGGTAGTGGTCTCTGCTGACTCTTCTTTCTGAGGGGATTCTTCTATGATTTTTCCTTCATAGACCAGGCCCTTGTTTCCGTCTATAGTTACAACGGAGTTTTCTTCAAGGATCTTGCTGGCATCACCGGTCCCCACCACGCATGGTATTCCCAACTCTCGAGACACGATGGCTGCATGACAGGTTACGCCCCCTTCATCGGTTATTATTCCATTGGCCCTTTTCATGGCCGGGACCATGTCTGGAGTGGTCATCACCGTTACCAGTATGTCTCCTTCTTCAATTTTATCCAGTTCATCAGTATTTCTAATTATTTTAACCATGCCCGATGCCATTCCGGGGCTTGCTCCCAGTCCTTTGGTTATTATGATTCTCTCAGTTTCCTTTGAAGATTTTTCCCCTGTTTCTTCTCCAGCGATCTTGCCCAGAGTGGTTACTGGTCTTGATTGTAGCATGAAAATTCTGCCGCCTTCAATGGCCCATTCTGTGTCCTGGGGGAAATCATAATGTTCCTGAATTTTTTTACCCATCTCTGCCAGTTTAGCTATCTCAGAGGTGCTCAGAACTTTCTTATTTTTCATGTCATCTGGAACCGGGACCTTCACGGTTTTACCTGCTTCAGGGTCCTTCTTGAACATGATGTTCTTCTCGCTTACCTGGTATTCCAGGATTTCTCCAGTTTTCTTATCCACCCAGCAGGTATCAGGGGTTACGGTTCCTGATACTACTGCTTCGCCCAGTCCCCATGCTCCTTCGATTAGTATCTTCTCTTCACCTGTTGAGGGATGTACGGTGAACATCACTCCGGCCTTTTCAGCTTCAACCATCTCCTGAATCACTACTGCTATGTAGACTTTGGAGTGGTCGAAGTTGTTCTCCTCCCGGTAGAATATAGCCCTGGATTCAAAAAGAGATGCCCAACACTTTTGTACATATTTCACAACATCAGAGGCTCCCCTGATGTTGAGGTAGGTTTCCTGTTGCCCTGCAAATGATGCTTCAGGCAGGTCTTCAGCTGTTGCGGATGATCTCACCGCTACATAAACATCTTCTATCCCTATGCGGTGACATAGGGCGTTGTATGCTTCTATTATGATGGTGCTTATGTCTTTGGGTATTGGTGTTTCTATGATTATTTTTTTTATTTTTCGTGAAGCTTCCTGAAGTTCTTTGTTGTTGTTGACGTCTAAAGCATTAAGAATGTCCATAACTTCATCAGAAATCTCTGTTTCTTCCATGAATTGTTCGTAGGTGGCAGCTGTTATCACAAACCCCGGTGGTACTGGTATTCCTGCTTGAGTTAGTTCTCCTAAATTGGCACCTTTTCCGCCGGCAATTGCAATATCCCCTTTATTCAGTTCTTCAAAGAATTTGACATACTCCATGCTAAACACTCTTTTTTTCTTTTACTTTTTTGATCTTTTATTTGAACAGGCTTTTTGTATGATATTTGAGACCAGGTTTCTGTATGATTTGACCAGCTTTCTGTATGTATTGATCAGTTTCTTGTGATCTATTTGACGAGTTCTGCCCCTTTATCAACCAATATCCTGCAGGGAACTGGGAATTTCATAGCAGCTCTTCTTAAAGCTTCTTTAGCATCTTTAAAGTTCTTCTTATTGGTACGGATAGTTAAAACCTTCTGGTTGGCCTTGACCAATGCCACTGAACTTACTGCTTTTCCAAATGCCTTTCTCATACCGTCCTGCACTCGGTCTGCCCCGGCACCAGTGGCCATGGGGTTCTCCCGTACAATGTGGTGAGGATATACCCTGATCTTCAGGTGGTAACCCATTCTACCCGATTTTCGCTGCATGTATCTGTTTGAAGCTATCCTGGCCGCCTCCAGTGCGTTGTGTGATAGCTGAGCCGATTCCTTTACCGCCAGAGTGACAGTTAAAGGAAATTCTGCTGAGAGATTTCCCATATCATATTGAACTATTCTGGAACCAGGAATTTTCCTTATGTAATCTTTTCTAGTATATGCTCTAACCATTAATAGTCCTCCTTTGTGAGAGGTTTAAGTCTATAATAATAAACATACCCTCAAAT
>JADGNH010000050.1 GCA_017883605.1 Methanobacteriaceae archaeon | reverse complement strand
ATAGGTATTAAATTTGATTTATCTTTATCATAGGTCGATAAAATTTTTTTTAAATTTTTTTCCATCAAAATTCTCCGAACCTAACGATTTGACATATTAAGTATTATCTTTACTTATCTTCTTAATCTTTTTTTTATTCCATATATATCCCTATTCCATATGCCCCATATACCCATATTTATATCCATTTCTTAATTTTTCCCATATTATATATAACAATATTTAACACGTCTTTAAAATCATATTATAATACCATGAAGGGTAAGGTAATCGGAGATATTATGGTCTTGAAGCGGGATGTGAAAGATCCCCAAGGTCTATTAAAAATACCCGGCGTTAATCGAGTTGTTAAATTGGGGCGTATTAATGGCGCGATGCGGGAACCTGAAGTAGATATTCTGGTGGGCGAGGGTACAGAAACTGTTCATCGGGAGAACCACTGTTTTTTCAAGCTTGATGTTTCCAAAATAATGTGGTCCAAGGGCAACACCAACGAGAGGATGAGAATTACCCAGCTGGTTCAGGAAGGAGAGACCGTGGTGGACCTCTTTGCAGGTATCGGTTATTTTTCTATACCAATAGCTGTGCACGCCAGACCAGAGAAGATCTATTCTATAGAGATAAATCCTGTGGCTTATGGTTATTTATGTGACAACATAGAGCTCAACAAGGTACAGGATGTAGTAGAACCAATAATTGGGAACTGCGGTGATTTAGCTCCTGTTGGTGTGGCTGACCGGGTTCTGATGGGTTACATTGGAAATACCCACCAGTATCTGGACGTGGCTCTGGATGCGCTGAAGGAGGAAGGGGGAATAATTCACTATCACGAATCTGTACCGGATAAATTAAAGTTTAAAAGACCTGTTGAAAGAATAAAAAAAGCATCAAAGGGCTTTGAAGTTGAGATATTAAATAAAAAGGTGATAAAAATGTATTCACCCGGTGTTTATCATGTAGTAGTGGATGCCCGGGTAAATAGGTAGTGGTACCAATGGATGTTTTTGAAGCCATAATTGGTAGGAGAAGCATAAGAAAATTCAAAAAAAAGCCGGTTGAAGATGAACTTATCTGGAAAATATTGGAAGCAGGCACATGGGCACCTTCCGCAGGTAACATGCAGAGTTGGGAAGTTATTTTGGTAAAAAAGGATGATATCAAAGAAAAACTGGTTGCTGCAGCATATCTGCGTGCTTTTATTGGAGAAGCACCATTGATCATGGTTTTATGTGCAAATACTCATGTTGCAGCTGCCATGTACAATGAACGGGGAACAGAACTTTACTGCATACAGGACGCGGCATGTGCCGCAGAAAACATGCTGCTGGCAGCCCATGCCCTGGGACTGGGAGCTTGCTGGGTGGGATCCTTTGATGAAGAAGTGTTGAGAAGAGCATTGGACCTTCCTGACTATCTGAAACCAGTGACGATAATTCCAGTGGGCTACCCTGATGATAATCCATATCCCCCGCCCAGACGGGAGATTGAAGAAATAATTCACCAGGATAAGTTTCAAGAAATTTAACGGGTTTAAAGGAAAGTATTGTTCTGGTTAGAAGGGAGCTTATTCTATTTAATTTCTTAAAATTTATCTACTTAATTTCTTAAAAATAGTTAATAATGAAAGTAAAGAAATCTTTGAAGAAGTTTTCTAAATTTTGAGTACAAATTTTTTTAATTTGTAGGTGTTCTTCAAAAATATTTCTTAAATATATTTTGTTAATGTATTCATCGTCCTCAAAACTCCATAGAATTTATCTTCTTCAAAATCTTTTCACTTAAAAACTCTTGGTTTATGAATTTGGGGTATACTGGCAGCCTTTCTTCCAGCCGGAAGCCCAATTCCTCGGTGATCATACGTAATTCATCTATTTCAGGCCAGGGCGCCTCCGGGTTTACATAATCTTTGGTAAGGGGAGAAACACCACCCCAGTCGTCCGCCCCGGCCAGAAGGAATATCTGGGTATTCTGCCGGTTCAGGTTAGGGGGGACCTGCACTCCAATGTCTGGAAAGAGTAGTTTGGTCACGGCCACCATTTTGGTCATCTCCATGAGAGACGGTTCCTGGTAGTCCTGCATGGCTATCCCTGGTTTGGGTTTGAAGTTTTGAATAATTATCTCCTGTATATGTCCATACTGGTCGTGAAGTTTCCTTATCTGGAGTAGTGATTCTGCTCTTTCCTCCAGAGTTTCGCCTATACCGATCAAAAGACCGGTGGTGAATGGTATTTTCAGCTTTCCGGCGTTTTTAATAGTTTCAATTCTCAGCTTAGGCTCCTTGCCAGGGCTTTTAGAATGGGCTATAGTACTCATGAGACGGGGACTGGCTGTTTCCAGCATTAATCCCATAGAGGCATTTACTTCCCTTAAAAGTTTAAGTTCACCTTTTTTTAGGATACCTGGGTTGCTGTGGGGTAGGAGATTTGTTTTTTCCAATGTTTCCTGGCAGAGAGAATAAAGATAGTCCACCATGCTCTGGAAACCCAGATTCTCCAGTGCAACTTTTACTTCATAAAACTCTTCCGGGCGCTCTCCAAAGGTGAAAAGAGCTTCACTACAACCGTATTCATCGGCTTTTCTAAGTATCTCCATAACTTCTGGCTTTTCCATCAGGATCCTGGCATTAACAATCTCCGGACCTTTCCTGAATGTACAGTATCCACAGTCATTACGACAGATCTCGGTTAAAGGTATGAAAACATTTTTTGAATAGGTGACCCTACTCCCATCCCTTCTGGAGTTTGCTTCCATCATTAAAGACAGTATATCGTTGTATTTTGAATTAAGAAACAGTAAGATATCTTCTTTTGATAATTTAGCCATTATTTAATCGTCCATTAAAATATTCAGTATTTAGATAATCAGGGTTTGTATTCTTGGATTGACTTTGTATTCTTGAATTGGGCTTTATTCCTGATTAGCTTGTACTTGTGAATGGTAATATTCTTTATGAAGTTAATTACACTTCTAAATTGGCCACTACTAGTTCCACGAATTTGGGGCCTAACCCACTTTTGTCCATCCAGAGCACCATAAAAAGGGCTATGCCATCCAGGAGTCCCATAGCATACTCCATATGGCAGTTCATGGCTTCAAAAGATTCTTTTAGTTTATATATGCCGTAAATATCAGTTTCTCCCGGGATTTCCACGCTTTCCCGGATGTATTCGTCCATGACTCCTATTATGTCTGAGGCTTCATCTGAAAACATGTCGATTTTACGGGCTCCAATTTCATTCAGAAGGTTGAAAACAACTGTTTCCAGTTCTTCTGGCTGGATATCTTTTCTGGACATTCCTCTAACGATCAGGATCTGCGGGGTGTCCATGGCCGGCCTTGATCCATGAAAAGCCTCCAGGGATCCCATTATATTGCCTGCTACTTCGTGAGTTTTCATTAATTGATCTCCCCTTTACCGTTTATTTCTTTTTTGAGCTCGCCCAGAGTGGCTACTTTTTCTGCAAATGCATTGTGGCGGTGGATACTCTCTTCGTTTACCTGTCTCACCGTCACCAGGGTGTCATCGGGGAGGTGTGAATATTCCTCCAAGATCTTTTGCACCATGTTCCGCACGCAATCCTCTACAAACATTGGATTCTGATGGGCGTTCACTACCACGGCATTTTCATCGGTTCTCTTCAGGAGTTCACAGACAGATGAGCTCATCGAGTCCTCTATTATTCTTATAAGATCCTCTCCCCGGATTAAATGTTGTTCTGGAACTTCGATCATGACCATCCCCCTTCCTCTCTGGTTGTGGGAAGCAAAAGGAACTGTGTCCAGAACTTTTTGGGTGGTCTCTTCATCAAGGAACTTCAGTAGTTTCTGTTTTGAATATTCTTTTACTGATTCCTGAGCACAGGGACACACCGTCATCCCCACCACTTCGGCACCGATCATCTTTCGTATAACCACACCATCATCACTTCGGTAGCCTATGGCATCCGCTATGATCTTGGTCATCTCCTGGGTTTTAACTTTGGTAACAGGAGATTTTTTCATAATCATGAAATCGCTTTTCATGCTAACTTCAGCCCTTTTAGCGTATTTATGTTTCTTTAAAAGGCTGTTAACAATTTCAGCACACACTGATTCAATTTCTACTGTAGTTTTATCCACTACTTCTTCCAATACTTCGCTGATTGCTTCGGGATTTCTGGACATGTGAATTCCCCTTTGGGTGCTGGGAAGGTCAACAAATGCATCGAAGGTAGGGATGAGAATTATGGGTCTTTTTCCATCTCTTCCAATTCTTAAAAGTTTTTTAACACCAGTAACCCCTACCCGGGTAAGGTATACTGGTATACTGGGTATTTTATCCTGAGTATCAGGAAAACATGTTAAATCCAATTTTTTCACCTCATACTAATGGGTAATTATATTTCCATCTTTAGTAAGTTTAGTTGGTTTTAGTGAGTCTATTTGATTTTATTGAACATTTAACAAATTTTTTATTGAATATTTAATAAATTTCATTTTTTCAAAACTTTATCTTAGATTAATTCTTAAAAAAAACTGATTCTGAATTCTATTGATTTCACTTTTTCTCACTTATTTAATTGCTTAAAAATATCTTTAAAAAATATGATATGATGAATTTATCTCAACTATATCTCTTTCCCTTATATTATACCAACCTTTTGCATCCTGAAAATTTTGGTTAGGATAGGTGTTCTTGTAGAAGATCCATGAACTCTGAGGGGTTTAAATCCTTTAAATTCTCTGTAATTATAATATCTGCGTTATAAAGATCTTTAGCTCTTTTTCCCAGCATTTCACCTGTTCTATCTTTTTCCACTACTACAAAAATATGTTCCACACCAAATTGGTCTTTTTTTCTTTTGATATCATTTTTTACGTGTTTAATTTTCTTTTCTATAGCTTTTAAAGCGTTTTCAGGTATATGGGGGTTTATTTCTTTCATGTCTTCCAGTTGTAAGGGTACACCTGCCACTATTATATGTTGGGGTGCTACTCCCCACCGGGTTATCACCTTTTTAAACCCGTTTTTAGTGGTTAATATTAAAAATTTTTCAGATAATTTTTCTATTTCAACTTCAACACTTTCTTTTTCAATAACACCAAAATCTGTTAGAATATCATCGATCTTATTTCTTATAACCATAATCTGTTCGCAGAAAATCCTCGCATCATCATCGTCCAAAAAATGGTCTGGTCTGCTGGTGTAAATGAACTCCTCTGCATCTATCATGTCGTTTAGAATTCCTCCAAACAGATCAGCATTAATTCTACCTTTATGGGGATGTTTCAGTACCTCTTTATTTCCTTTTGATTCTCCTGCTTGTTTTAATAGTGTTTGAATTTGTTTAACACGGAATTTTTCCATAAAATCGCCTCAAAATTCAAAGAAAGGTGAAAAAATCTCTTTAATCTCCTTGAAACTGTTTTTTGTATCGTCACGAACTGTCAAATTATCCTGTGGTAGGGGATGTTCCCGATTATTTTCCTGGTTCAGACCGTTTATTAACTGGATGTTGCAACGGGAAAGAGCGGGGAGATTATAACCTCCTTCCAAAATTAAAGCCATGCGTCCGGCTATCTCCATCAGTTCTGCTGCTATCCAGCCGTAAAAGTCATCATCCAGATTAATGCTGGATAGGGGGTCGTCTCTATGCCCATCAAAACCCACGTCCACCAGATAAAAATCAGCATTGAAATACTGTGCTACTGGGCTCAAAATCCTCTCTATCATGTAAATGTAATCATCGGTGGTGGATCCCGGAGACATGGGGATGTTAAGATTGTAACCCTCACCTTCCCCCATTCCTATCTCCTCTACAAATCCTTTTCCCGGAAATATAGTCCGGGGGTCCTGATGAATTGAAATATAGAGTACATCAGGGTCTGAATAGAATATATCAGCGGTGCCGTTTCCATAATGAGCATCAAAGTCGAATATAAGAAATTTTTTTATTTTATAAAGTTCTCTCAAATATTCCAAAGTTATGGCCAGATTGTTAAAGATGCAGAAGCCCATAGCCCTATCTCGGGTAGCGTGATGTCCTGGGGGCCTTCCAATAGAGTATGCACTCTTGTAGCCGTCCATAACCAATTTAGCAGCGGTAATACCCCCTCCGGCTGATAGTTTGGCTATTTGGTAGCTTTGGGGTGAGGCCAGGGTGTCGTAGTCCAGGTAACCCCCTCCTCTCTGGCAAATTTCTTTGATATTTTCAACGTGTTTTTTGGTATGCACCCTCAATAGATCTTCTTTTTTACATATATCCGGTTTGAAGAGGTCTATTTGGCTTAAAATTTCACTTTCTTTCACAGAGTTGATAATGGCTTCAATCCTTTCCTTATTTTCAGGATGATTTCCTGTTTCATGTTTTCCATATTCTGGGGAGTGGATCAGTGCCGTCACAGAAAGCTCTCCTTATCTGTGTTTATTAAAAATTTTAGAGATGTTAGTTTAATATTAGGATCAATTTTTTATTAGATCAAATTTTGTGATTTTCCTGGTTTCTATTATATATCATTATTACTATTAACCTGGTGCAGTTAAACAAGCCTGTTACATAACATGATTAATTTTTTTTTTAAATCGCAGGTGTGTTCTGACATCAATTGACCATGGGTTTTAAATTAATCAAATGGTTTCTAAATTAATATATTATATGGCTAAAGGTGAGATAAATAAAATAGCAGTTCACCAGGATAATGAATAAAAAAAGCGATGAAATATTACGTTTTACCAGATTTAACACGGAATTTTTTTCTTTATATTCTCCTTTTTTAAGGAAACTCCATATCCCAATAGACAGGGGGATAAGAGAGAACAGGGCAACTAAACGGAAATCCACAAATGTGGGGTAGATCTTTGTAATTTGAAGCAGTAAGATGGAGATGGTTCCCAGGAAAGCAGAGATTATGGTGATGGTAAAACCAAAGGCCCGACCTTTTTTGGTTATTATGTTCTTTTTACCCCCCAATCTATCGGCTTCCATGTCTGGAATTTCTATGTTGATTATGAAGAAAAACTCATAGATCATTAGGGGTACGGCAAAAAACAGAAAATTCAAATCTAATTTACCCATTAAAACTATGTAACCCATTCCAGGTACTATGAATCCGGTTAAAACTGTTGATACTTCACTTAACCCTCGATAGGCCAGTTTAAGTGGGGGTGCGGAGTAGTACCAACCTAATAAATTTCCAAAGAGCACCAGCAAGAGAAAATACCAGGGGAACTGGAATATGATAATGAAAATAGACCCCAAAAGAATTGATATACTGATCAGGGTTATTGAAAACCATTTTGAAAATTCTCGAAGTTGCGGGTTGTCCAGGAGAATTCCACTTCCCCCTGAAAATCCGGTGGACTGGCTGTGCCGGTCTACATTTATATCGAAGTAATCATTGCTGTAAGAAACAGAAAGTTGTGCTGTAAAAAGAATAGAATATCCCAGCAGGAATTTAGACAAATTGAACTCTGCATTCAAGAGAATGGCGAGCAGAGCACCTATACAGAAGGATAAAAAACCACCAGCTATGAACTGAAAGCGCCCCAACTTCATTATCTTCAGGAAGGTGTTTAAATCCATAGAATCACTTCAAATTCAAGAAGACCATTAAATAACATTTTTTACCATCTGAAATTTTTAATTATATCTATAAGTCTTTAATTATATCTATAAGTCTTTAATTATATCTATAAGTCTTTAATTATATCTATAAGTCTTTAATTATATCTATAAGTCTTTAATTATGCCTATAAGTCTTTAATTATCTTTAGAACTCTTTAATTATCACTAAAAATTTTTTTCATCATCCCTAAAAACGTTCATAATATATTTTCAGAATTTAAATCCTCTTTCACAATGTTAAGAACGGTTTGGGTATAGGTTCTCTGTACATCTGGCTCTTTTAAAAGTCCTTTTATGAATTGATCCAGTTCGCCGGTGTCCTTAAATCTGGCTATAAGTATGGCATCGAATTCTCCAGTTACATCGTAAATACAGAGTACATTTTTGTGATACGCTGTGCGGTCTTCCCAATTTTTGAGGACACCACCTTTTACGCGCACCCCGATTATGGTGGTGAGGGTGTAGCCCAGTTTTGAATGATCAATTATCGGTGTGAATTTTTTGATAACACCCGTTTTAGTGAGTTTTTCTATTCTGTTGTGCACGGTTCCAATGGATATATCCAGCCCTTTGGCAATTTTTCGGTAGGACATTCTTCCGTCTTCATGGAATAAATTGATGATTTTTCTATCGATTTCATCTATAGAAACTTCATTATTTTTCTCACCATCACTTTTCATAATATCCCTCTTGTACTGAACAATGTTTATATTAAAGTAATTTATACTATATATAATTATACATTTTTATTAAATTATGGGAATTGTTTAAACAGGGTTTCAAACAAATACTTAATGTGATTATGATGGACCTTGAAGAAGAAATCATAAAGATGAGATATATTGCACTCTGGTTAAAAAGGGCCTGATTTATGATGATGAACATCGCTATGATGATGAATGTCGCTCCTACCAAGAGGATGGACATCGACCCCTGCATCAAGGAGAAGGTGAAAAAGTTCTAGGATTACTTGTAATGGAACAGTTCTATTGAGTGATAGCCTTAAAATTCTTCTAAATTATTTTTTCATAGCTTTAAATTTCTTTCATAGCTTTAAATGCCATATTCATGTTTTTTATTGGTCTGGATATTGTTCTTAATTTTTATTTTTAATTTTTTATTTAATTTTTGGTCGTTTGATTCTTTTTTTCCTTATTTTTTTATTTGATCTTTTTTCCAGCTTTTATTAAATTTATCTCTAGAAGGTACCTTCCAGATAATCATTGGATCCTCCAAATACGTATACTAAAGCGGTTGATCTTGCAAAAAACATCATAAAATAGGGTGATATTATGAGAGGGACCAGTATAATTCCTATGATAAGTGGGAACACCAGGAAGGAGGAAATATATAAAAAAATCACCCACAACATTAACATCACCACATACCAGATCAGGTAGTCCACCCAACCAATTTCTCCAATTTTGTTTATTATTTCTCTGAATCGGAAGGCCGCACCAATTTCTCCGTGATAGGCCATGTTTGCCAGGGCTATTGCCACCAGAAAACTGATAATAATTTCTAAAATTCCTCCAATAATAACTAGTCCACTTATCACTCCGAAGGAAATGGTGGGAAGTGCTATTGATCCGGCGTTCTGGGCTGTAATTAACGGTAATAGGGAGGCCCACACCCCAATGATTATAATTGCCGTGGGAACTACGGTATACACCAGAAGCACCACAAAAACCTTAAGGCCATCCATGAACATTTCACCCCATGCACCGAATTCTGGAAGCTCGTCCGCACCTGCTAGGGATGCAGTGAGTATTCTGAAGAGGTATCCCAGATATAGAAAGGCAGGGATAATTAAAAAGGATATGATTGTTAATATTCCCAGTATTAAAACTTTTTTAAAGTCAGAAAATGGATATTTAAAGGCCTTTGATGATATTTCTCCCACGTCCATGATTACCAACCCCTAATATATACTTTAACTCTGATTAAGATTGTTATTAAAAATTACGATTAAAAAATAAAAAAATTATGATTTCATAATTGTAAGTGGGAAAATACAATAATTGGACGTAAGAAAAAAGAAAGTAAGAAAAAAATGAAATAACTCAGTTTGGTTCGTCTGATATGTATTCTAAGCCCACGGATCTGGCAATGAACATATTGACGTAGGGAGTGATGAGCAGATAAGATACTACTAGTGCGACTATCGGGTTAATCAGGGCAAATATAAAGCTCACAACAAGTATTATTAAGCTAAAAGCTATTGTTACCCCAATCATTGCTAAATACCATCCTATGAGATTTCCCCAGGTTATGCTGTGGATTTTATCAAATATTTCACTGAATCTAAACGCTGCACCGAATTCATCATGATAGGCCATGTTTGCCAGGGCCATGGCCAGTATAGGCAGGACAATAAGGATGTATAAAAAGGCAATAACAAATCCTACTACGGCCACTGAAAAGCTTGATTCGAAAACCATAGCTAACACTACCATAACTACGATAATCAAAATAGAAGGTATTTCGTAAATAAAGGCCACTATAGCCAATTTAAGGCCGTCTATAAGCATATTATCCCATGCATCGAACTCAGGGAGTTCTGATATGCCTGCTACTGATGATTTTATCATTCTGAGGCTGTATCCACTTGATAAAAGTGCACTTACAATCGTCGGAATCAGTAAGATGATTATAAAAACAATGAATAGCAGGTTCGTTTGGGGGGCTAACGACGTTATATCCGATGAATTGATTATATTGTATATATTACCAATTAACACTAAAATTCCCAGTATCAAAATTTTTTTCCAATCCGAAAATGGATATCTAATTGCATCGGATATGAGTTCTCCTATTCCCATCATTTTTAACACCTCTTTTTAGATTAAAATGGTATTTATCAGAATCTTTTGCTATTAAAGATGTTCTATCAGATTTATTTATGACCATTTTATATAAAATGTAGTTGGTTAAGAAGGAAATTTCAGAGCCAATTTAAATAAAAATAATTTTCAAATCCTCATTAAACTATAATCCCATTTTGAATAAAATCAACAAAAATTTCTAAAAAAAAGAATAAAAAGGAATTGGAGTGGTCATTCTTCAACATTTCCTTCTTCGCTAGATGCAAAAAGTAGAGCTAGAGATCTTGCGCCGAACATTGAGAAGTATGGGAAGATTATCAGCGGTGCCAGTATGAAACCGATGAGGATAATAAAGGTTAGTCCTGCTATTAGAGCTGCTACAATTCCTAATAAAACCATTATTACATACCAGATTATGTATTTTCCCCATCCGACCATAGATATCCTTTCCAGTACTTCACTGAATCTAAAGGCTGCTCCGAGTTCTCCGTCGTATAATGCCATGTTTGCTATTGCCATGTACTCTACTAAACCGATTATAATACCAACTATGAGATATATTATATATCCGGTTACAAATCCAAATAAACCGAACCCGGTAAGTGTTCCTGTGTTCATTGCTGTTGGTTGGCTGAAACCAAATATGGCAGAAAGTATGGCAGCAATTATAATCAATGGGATGGCGTAAACTATGCCGACAACGAGTATTTTAAGACCATCTACAAACATGTCACCTATTTCATCAAAGTCAGGGAGTTCATCGGACCCTGCAAGTGTTGCTTTTATGATTCTAAATAGGTAACCCATGGCTAAAAATATGGGAACGATCACTATAGAGGCTATAAATATGATTCCTAGAATAATCACTTTTGTCCAGTCAGAAGACGGATATTTCAGTGCATCAGATATGATTTCTCCTATTTCCATGTTTTCACCTCCCTTTTTTTTCTATACTATTCAATATGGAATTGTTTTTATTTAAAATTATTGAGTTATACAATTAAGTAACAAATTTGATAAAATAATGATTAAGAAATTCTATGGCGATTTACTATAAAGAAAAGGAAGATAAAGAAAAGAAGAATATTATTAAAAATAGGTTAAATTTCGCTGGACACAAACACCAGAGCCAGAGATCTTGATGTCAGGAGCGCAAAGTAGGGCAAAATAATCAAAGGCACCACTATAATACCAATCAGTATATTCAAAGCCAAAATTGATATTAAAAATGCCACAGATCCCAGTATCCAGATGATTAGGTACCATGTTATGTACTTTGCCCATCCGATCATGGATATTCTTCGGATTATTTCACCGAATCTGAAGGCTGCTCCAATTTTGCCCTGGTGTAATGCCAGATTGGCAATACCCATAAACTCTATTATTCCCACTACAGCGAAAACTATGAACTGAACTTTTGATCCTGATAAAAAGCTCCATAATGAGATCCCAGAAAATGAGCCTAAACTTATGGCATTTTGAGTAAAATCAGGGATTAAAGTAACTAAAATCACTGGTATGGTATAAATCAGGACGACCAGGGTTACTCTGAGGCCATCTATAAACATTTCCCACCATCCGTCAAAATCTGGAATCTGATCTGAACCATTTAAGGTATCTTTTAAAACTCTGAACAGGTATCCCAGGGAAAAAATTCCTGGTATTAAAAGAATTATATATATTTCCCCATTCGACATGCCTAGAATTCCCATAAAAAGGAATAAAGATATAAAACCTAAGATAATAACCTTCATCCAGTCAGAGGATGAATAATCCAGTGAATCATATATAATTTCTTTAATATTCATGGATTCAAATCCTTTTTAAATTTTTTTTAGGAGCGAATTAATTTTTGAAGATATTATAAATCAATATGTCATTTTTTTTTTAATCATATAAGTTTGAAATTTATAGGGATTAT